>JAFTKE010000086.1 GCA_017456045.1 Oscillospiraceae bacterium | reverse complement strand
ATCATGTCCAAGCTGGAAGAAACCTCCGAAACGGAATCGATTTTGAATATCCTGGCCATGAACGCAGCCCAAAAACTGCGTCGATGGCTTATGCACTTTTTCAGAATTAATAGGCTGAAATTGGTTTTTCAGTAGGCCCTAATTTATAGGTTTATCTACAAGCCGAGGGGCTGTAAGGAAACGATGATATCGTTTCCTTACAGCCCCTATGGAAAACCTCCGTTCAGGCTCCCACCCGTTCCACGGTGTAGCCTGCCTGGGTCAACTGATCGACCATGGCGCCCTCACCGATCACATGGGCCAGGCCCACACAGATGAACACCGTCTCCCCGGACGCCAGAGCTTCCATGGCATAGCGGGTCATGTTGTCGTCCCGCTGAGCCATGATCACGTCCTGATATTCCTGATACAGCGCCCGCTCCTGCTCATCCTCCACCTGCTCCAGGTCGGTGGCGATGATCGTGGACAGATACGGCTCGTTCCCTTGGGCCCACAGCTCGCACAGATAGCCTTTGCTCCGGGTGACGTAGGGATCTCGATAGGACGCCACTGTGTTTTCCAGGAGCAGACACTGCAGCTCCATGCTCAGATCGCCCATATAGCGGTAATGCTCCTGCACCGGCTCGATCTCATAGATCGGTGTCCCGTCCTGGCGGGCCAGCTCCATCATGTGGTTATCCACCCCCAGGGCGGTGTCGGCTTCGCTCTTTCGAACGATCAGCTCCTCGATGGTCAGCTGCCAGACGATGGGCTTGCACTGCTCGAAGGCCGGGTCGTAGCTATCCGTCTCCTCCAGGATCCTCTTGGCTGCCTGATAGGTCTCAGGGGAGAGGAGGTCCTGGATCTGCACGCCGTCGCTGAGTTGTCCGCACTGCCACATCTGCTGCTCCTCCTGGGGGGTATCCGGCCCTTCGCACTCCACCGCCAGGATATCGGAAGCCTCATAGGCATCCATGACATAGGACGGCAGGGGATACATCTCCTCCGTCCCCATATGGACCGCTCCCAACAGGTACGACACGTGTCCTTCCTGATCGGTGACCCGGTACAGGATCGGCGAGGACGGTCCCCGGTCCGGCTCGGTGGCGGCGGTGGTGACCGTGGTCTCGGCAGGGACCGTCTCCCCACCGCAGGCACCCAGTCCCAGCGCCATAGAAAGGACCAGCAAGAACGTGATCAGTTTTTTCATAGCAGTTCCTCCCACGCCTTATGGATCATCCTGCTGGACCCGTTTCCAGGCTGGGACATCCTTCTGGGAAAACGCCGGGCCCCTCTGTACGGGCGGCGCCTGCTTCTCTTCCAGCGCCGCGATCCGTGCCTTCAGCTGTCCCAGCAGCTTCCCGGCGGTCACCGGCACCAGGATCAACCCCGCCACCAGCAGGATCAGCCCCAGGCCCCGGAACAAATAGTATCCTGCCAGGAACGCTTCCTCGCTTTCATAGTAGCCGTCAAAAATGTCGAAGTAGGCCAGATGCTGTCCGCCCCAGCAGGTGAGGACTCCCGCTCCGAAGATCCACCAGGCGCTGACACAGTCCCGCTCCAGGCGCCCCCGCACCGACTTGCGCAAGATCGCCGCCACGGCAGCCACGACCAGTGGCCAACCGATCAAAATGATAGGCATATCGTATCCCTCCCGTATCGTTCTGGCCCCACTCTAGCTGAGGCATGTGTACTTTCTGTGTCGGATCAGAGGATCTCCTCCAGCTGTCCGAACAGCTGGGCCAGCATCTGCGCCTGGACGTCGTCGGCAGCCACCCGCCGGGTGGTGGCACGAAGGATCACGGTGGTCTGCCCATCCCCGGAGACCTTCTCGCCGCCGATCAAGTGGCCATCCAGATAGGAATAGGTGTACGCCCATTCCAAGGCCTCGTCCTGATAGCTCCGCTCTCCCACCAGCTGACCTGAAACGTCGTAGTCATATTCCAGCCGCTGGGTCTGCCGGTCGTCCTCATAGGTGGTCCGGCTGATCTCTCTGCCCCCATCGTCATAGGAAAAGACGATCCGGGTGACCGATCCCGATCCGGTCTCCACCTGCTCCAGCAACGCACCGTCGGAGCCATAGGTGTAAAGACCATGGAAGATCAGCTGACCGTTCTGCTCCAGGGTCTCCTCCCGGACGATGAGGCCATCGGTCTGGGTGGTGCGGAAGTGACGCTCATAGCCGGAGCCATCGGGATAGCGGCAGATCTCCGCGGTCTGCGCTCCGCTTTCGTCGTAGGTGAAGGTGGTGAGACTGCTTTCCTTCCCCTGGTAAGAATACCGGGCCTCCAGCTGCTCCCCCGCCGGGCCATAGGTGTAATCACACCGCTCCAGCTCCTGGCCCTGTCGGAAGTGGACGTAGTCCCGGATCATGCCCTGCCCGGCATAGGCGTAGACCACCCGGTCCACCTCCTGGCCAAGCTCATATTGGACCACCTCCAGCACCTGGCCCAGCTCATCATAGGCCCAGGTCTGGCGGGTCTGCTCCGCACCTTCCTGGAAGAAGGTCTTCTCCACCATCCGTCCGGCATCGTCATAGCCATAGGTGGTCCGGCTGCGCTCCTGGTCGTCAGCGCGGCAGACCTCCTGGGTCAGTTGGCCCCGGTGGTCGTATTCATAGTCCCACCGGGATACCACACGCCCGGCGCTGTCCCACTGGGTCTGGCTCTGGATCTGACCGGCGCTATCGTAGAGCGTCTCTTTGGTCTTCGTCCCATCGTATGACTCTGTGACCCGGCGCAGGACGTCTTCCTCATAGCCGAAGCTTTTCATCACAGTATGGGTCTGTCCCTGGGCCTGGGTGATCACTTGATACTCGTCCAGCCGCAAAACGTCCCCCTGGGGCTGGGTGGTGGCCATCGGCGCGGTGGTCTGAGGCGACGTCTGCTCCCCAGGCCCTTCCTCCGCGCTGCAGCCCGCCAACAAAAGCGCCACCAAAAGCAGGCTTACCAAACGTTCCATCCCATCCTCCTCCATCCCTGGCGATATACCACCATTATACCGCCCCGCCCCCAAGAAAGCAAGCAGCACCAAGACGAAGCTCCGCTGCTTGGCGATAATACCTTTTTTGTAGGGGCGACCATTGGTCGTCCGGGCAGAGATGTTGCGAATTCGCCGAAAGTAGAGCGAATATCCCCAGTTTTTACTGCCGGACGTGCGATGCACGCCCCTACGGTCGCACGATCGTGGTTTTTTCGACGGTCTGAGCGCCCCGAAGGGGCGCAATGCCTTCCCCTCTGGGGAAGGCTTAGAAGCGTAAACGATGATCAAAGGCCGCTGCAAAAAATGCAGCGGCCTCAAGGATGGCATATTTGGATCAGGCCTTCTCGGCAGCCTCCACCACGTGCTTCATCAGAACAGTAGTGGTGACGGCGCCCACGCCGCCGGGGACGGGAGTGATGGCCTCCACGATGGGCTCCACTTCCTCGAACACAGCATCGCCGGACATACCGCCCTTGCCGCGGGAGGTGACCTTCTCGGGGTTCCAGTTCATGGACACGTCGATCACGATCTGGCCAGGCCGGACATAGTCGCGGGTCAGGCTGTTCAGCACACCGGCAGCGGAGATGATGATGTCGGCCTCACGGCAAACAGCGGCGGTGTCCACGGTCTTGGTGTGGCACACGGTGACGGTGGCGTTCTTGCCGATCAGCATCATGGCGGCGGGCTTGCCCACCACCAGGGAGCGGCCGATCACCACGGCGGACTTGCCCTTGCAGTCGATGCCGTAGTAGTCCAGGATCTCCATGCAGGCGGCAGGAGTGCAGGGGGCATAGCCCAGATCGCTGCGGCCCTGATACACACCGGCGCTGGAAAGGTCGGTCAGGCAGTCCATGTCCTTCTTGGGGTCCAGGCGGTTGCAGATCTCTCTCTGATAGGGACGCAGGTGGGCAGGGAAGGGCTGGAACATCAGAACGCCGTGGACAGAGGTATCGGCGTTGACCTGATCGATCGTGGCCTCCACGTCCTCACGGGAAGCGTCCTCCGGCAGCTCGAAGATCTTCACATCCACGCCGACGGTCTCGGCCTTCTTGATCGCGCCCTTCTCGTAGCTCAGATCGTCGGGGCGAGCGCCCACACGGACGATGCCCAGAGTGGGGGCAACGCCCTTCTCACGAAGAGCAGCAGTACGGCCCAGCAGCTCCGCCACCAGCGCCTCATTGACTTCCTTGCCAAGCAAATGCTTTGCCATAGTTATTCCTCCATAATTCATATATCGTTCGCAACGGAAAGCCTCCCCTTGAGGGGAGGTGCCCCGAAGGGGCGGAGGGGTGTGTGATCTGCGAAGCAGATCACATTCGCTGCTTTACAAGCATCGGATAGACCCCTCAGTCAGCTTCGCTGACAGCTCCCCTACAAGGGGAGCCTTTTGCGTTTACTGCCCGAAGCCGGCCTTGACGGTCATGAAGATCTCGTCTGCCAGCTGGCCGTACTTGTTGAGCATCACGTTGGCGTGGCGGTTCATGTCCTCGGCCACGTCACGGTTCTTAAGGGTCTTGGTGTTGATGAACACGTTCAGGCTGGCAGCCTGCAGGGCGGCCTTGCAGATGACGGCGCCGCAGCCGGCATCGGAAACAGCCAGGCGGCTGCCCTTGTCGGCGAAGACCTTGATGTAGTCGATGGCCTGGCAGCACAGCTCCATGATCTTGATGGGGGTGGAGCAGGCGATGAT
>JAFTKE010000004.1 GCA_017456045.1 Oscillospiraceae bacterium | reverse complement strand
TCAGGTGGTGGTGGACGCTGGGGATCAGGACAAGCTGCAGCTGGTGCTGGACGGGGCCTCCATCTCCAGCTCCGACTCCGCGGCGCTGTATGTCCAGGAGGCGGACAAGGTATTCGTGACTCTGGCTGAGGGGAGCGATAATCAGCTCAGCAGCGGTGACAGCTTCGCTCAGACGGAGGAAGGGATCGATGCGGCGCTGTATTCCAAACAGGATCTGACGATCAACGGGTCGGGCAGCTTGACGGTCAGCGCACCGGCGGGACATGGGATCGTATGTAAGGACGATCTGGTGATCACTGGGGGCGATCATTCCATCACCTCCGCTTCCCATGGCCTGGACGCCAATGATTCCATCCGGATCGGCGGGGCGAAGCTGGCGATCGACGCGGGTAAGGATGGGGTCCATGCGGAAAATTCCGAGGATACCACCCTGGGCTTCGTGTACCTGTCCGGCTGCGATATGAAGATCGAGGCCGAGGGGGACGGGATCAGCGGTGGCGCTTATGTGCAGCTGGTCAGCGGCACCATAGAGATCCTGGCAGGTGGTGGATATACCAACGGTGAGAGCCATTCCTCCGGCGGCTGGGGCGACTTCGGCGGTGGCGGCGGGATGCACGGCGGCGGTATGGGCCCCGGCCGACGCTCCGCTGAGACCACCGGGACGGACACCACCGATGAAGATGGCACCAGCATGAAGGGTATGAAGGCGGACGGTGTGGTGCAGATCGGCGGCGGAACGTTGACGATCGACGCGGCTGATGACGCGATCCATTCCAATGGCTCCGTATCGATATGCGGCGGGACGATGGACATCGCCAGCGGCGATGACGGCATCCACGCTGAGACGGATCTGACTGTCAGCGACGGTGTGATCCGGATCTCCAACAGCTATGAGGGCCTGGAGGGGCTGGACATCCATGTCACCGGAGGTGAGATATCTCTGGTCGCCACGGACGATGGGTTCAATGCCGCAGGCGGCACCGATTCCAGCGGGACCGGCGGCCGGGATCAGATGTTCGGCGGCCCCGGCGGTATGGGTGGCCCCGGGGGTATGGGGGGCAGCTCTGATGGCAGCATCGTGATCGATGGCGGCAGCATCTATGTCCAGGCCTCAGGTGATGGGATGGATGCCAATGGCTATCTGGAGATCCACGGCGGGTACACGGTGGTGTGCGGACCCAATATGGGCGACACAGCGACGTTGGACTATGACACCTCTGCCACGATCGATGGAGGTATCTTCATCGGTACCGGCGCTTCCGGCATGGCCCAGACCTTCAGCGATAACGCCCAGGGCGTGCTGGCGGTGAGCGTGGGCCAGGGGCAGTCCGCTGGAGTGAAGATCACCGTGTCCGATGGAGACGGCAAGGAGCTGGTGAGCTACCAGCCGGAGCTTGATTTCTCGGTGATCATCTTCAGCACGCCGGATCTGGTCTCTGGGGAAAGCTACCATGTGACGGTGGGCGACCTGGAGGGAGATATAGAGGCGTATTGATCGATATGAGACCCGGCTTCGGCCGGGTCTCGTTCCATATGAGGGAATGATGCTTGCATTCGGTGGGAAAATCGTTATAATGGTCTCATATGATGGGAAGGTATTTGGAAGGAAGTGGTGCTGTGGGCGCTTTTCGGGATAAACTGGCCCGGAGACTGGCCCGGCGCAGGTCGCGGCATTTGAGCGCGACCCGGATCGTGGCGTTGGTGTTCCTTGGTATCATACTGGTGGGGACGGGGCTTTTGATGCTGCCTGTGGCTTCCCGCAGCGGTGTTTCCTGCGGCTTCCGTCCCGCCTTGTTCACGGCTACCTCGGCTACCTGTGTCACCGGGTTGGTGCTTTACGATACCTTCACCCAGTGGAGCGGGTTCGGCCAGACTGTGATCATTTCCCTGATCCAGGTCGGCGGATTGGGGTTCATGAGCGTGGCCACCCTGGTGGTGTTCCTGCTCCGCCGCAGGGTGGGGCTGAAACAGCGGCTGGTGATGGCACAGGCCCTCAGCGTCAGCGACATGGGCGATGTGGTCCGGCTGCAGAAATGGGTGCTGCTGGGCAGCTTCTCGGTGGAGGCTGTGGGTGCGCTGATCCTGATGGCCCGGTTCCTGCCGCAGTTCGGTTTTTGGACGGCGCTGAAATGGGGCGTGTTCCATTCGGTGTCTGCCTTTTGTAATGCAGGCTTCGATATCTTCGGATGTATGGTGCCTGGGTCCAGCCTGGCGGTGTTCGCCTCGGATCCGGTGGTGCTGCTGACCCTCAGCGCGCTGATCGTGATCGGCGGCCTGGGCTTTTTGGTATGGCAGGAAGTGGTCACGGTGCGGCGGTTCAAGCGGATGAGCGTGTACTGCCGTCTGGTGCTGGTGATGACCCTGGGCCTTCTGGTGGCGGGGACTGTCGCCATCGCGGTGGCGGAGTGGGATCAGCCCGGATCCATCGGGAACATGAGCGTGGGGGACAAGCTGCTGAACAGCTTCTTCCAGTCGGTCACCAGCCGGACAGCGGGGTTCGCCTCCTTCGATCAGGCGGGCATGACCGATGCGGGCAAGGGCGTGACTATGGCGCTGATGCTGGTGGGCGGTTCCTCCGGATCCACTGCCGGCGGTGTCAAGACGGTGACGGTGGCGGTGCTGCTGCTGTTCCTGCGGGCCCGGGCTACCGGGAAGGAGAACGTCCATGTGTTTCGGCGGACGATCCCGGCGGGGCAGGTCATGGACGCTATGACCATCTTCGGACTGATGGTGGTGATGGCCTTCTTTGGTGCCGTGTTCATCAGTGCCACGTCTCCTGTGAGTCTGACCGATGGACTTTTCGAATCGGTGTCCGCACTGGCAACGGTAGGTGTCACCGCCGGGGCGACAGGGAAGCTCAGTGTGGCGGCGCAGTTTTTGATGATCGTGTATATGTATTTCGGACGTGTGGGCATCCTGACGATCAGTCTGGGCTTCCTGATGGGAGACCGGGCGAAGGATCGGTTCCAGTATGCCCAGACGGATCTGATGATCGGATGAGGAGGGACGAGATGAGATCCTATGCGGTGATCGGCTTGGGCCGCTTCGGCAGCGAGGTGGCGGTGGAGCTGTGTAAACAGGGGTGCGAAGTGCTGGCCATGGATACGGGCAGCGAGGCGGTGGCCCAGATCGCCGATGGCGTGACCCATGCGGTGGTGGCCGACGGGCAGGACAAGGAGGTCCTGCGGACGCTGGGCGTGGGGCAGATGGACTGCGCCGTGGTAGCGATCGGCAGCGATCTGGCCGCTTCGGTGCTGGTGACCATGAATTTGAAGGAGCTGGGCGTGCCCCAGATCATTTGCAAGGCCCATGATCAGACCCATCGCCGGGTGCTGGAGAAGCTGGGGGCTGACCGGGTGCTGATCCCGGAGCAAGAGCAGGCGGTCCGGCTGGCCCGGAGCTTGTCCAGGCCCAATGTATTGGACTATATCGAGCTATCTGAGGAATACGGCATCGTGGAGGTGCCGGTCCCTGAAAATTGGGATGGGAAGGACCTGCGGCAGCTGAACGTGCGGGCCAAGCTGGGGGTGAACATCCTGGCGCTGCGGCGCTCTGGGAAGATCCATGTGTCTCCGGCAGCGGATTTCGTGATCAGCCGGGGGGATATCGCTGTGGTGCTGGGAGACAGCCATGCGTTGAAGAAGGTGCAGAAGCTATGATGGAGACGAGGATCACGGCAAGGAAGAACCCCCTGCTGCAGCAGGTGCGGCGGCTGATCGGCTCCCGGCGGGAGCGGGAAGCGGCTGGCCTGTTCGTGGCGGATGGGACCAAGCTGCTGGTGGAGGCGGTGCGCTACTGGCCGGGGCTGGACACGGTGATATTGTCCGATGGGGTGGATGCTGAGGTGCCGGAGGGCGTGAAGCTGGTCCGGGTGCCGGAGGATGTGATGGCTTCGATCTCTCCCATGCAGGCTCCCCAGGGGGCGCTGTGTTTGTGCCGGATGCCCCAGAAGTCGGCCTTCGTCCCCCAGAAGGGGATGCTTTTACTGGACGGGATCCAGGATCCTGGGAACGTGGGCACGATCCTTCGTACCGCCGACGCTCTGGGGATCCCGGTGGCGCTGCTGGAGGGCTGCGCGGATCCTTACAATCATAAGACCGTCCGCGCCAGCATGGGGGCGGTGTTCCGTTCCCAGGTGGTGACCACCACCTGGGAAGAGGTCTGCTTCGCCTGCAAGGAAGCTGGGATCCCGGTGGCGGTGACGGCATTGACGGACCGGGCGGAGGACATCCGCTGTGCCGCCCTTTCAGAGATGGTGGTGGTGATCGGCAGCGAAGGCCAGGGGGTCCGGCAGGAGATCCTGGATGCGGCCGACGCGGAGCTGATCATCCCCATGAGGGAGCATTGTGAATCCCTGAACGCAGCCATCGCGGCGGCGATCGTCATGTGGCAGATGGGGCAGTGAGAAAACGCTTTGGGAGGGATAAGAGATGTTGATCCATTGGATATGGCTGGCCCAGAGGCCGAAGGTCCCGGACCGGGTGAAGCGGGAGCTTTTGGAACGGATGGGGGACGCGGAGGATGTCTACCATGCCGATCGGCAGGCGCTGGGTGATGTTTCCAGAGAGGCTTTGCAGGCGCTTTTGGATAAGGAGCTGTCCGGCGCGGAGAAGATCCTGGCCCAGTGCAGCGAGAAGGGGATCCAGATCCTGACCTATGGAGACGAGGGGTATCCTCCCGCCCTTCGGAGCATCCCGGATCCTCCGCTGGTGCTTTACTGCAAGGGGCAGCTGCCGGCGCTGGACGCTGCGCCGGTGATCGGTGTGGTGGGCACCCGGAAGGCATCGCCCTATGGACTGAACGTGGCGGAGCGACTGGGATTCCAGATCGCCAAATGCGGCGGCATCCTGGTGTCCGGCGCGGCCAGCGGTGTGGACGGACGAGCCATGGACGGCGCGCTGACTGCTGGCGGGGCAGTGGTCGGAGTGCTTGGGTGTGGCGTGGACGTGGTATATCCCGCCTCCAACCGCGCTCTTTTCGAGGAGATGGAGCGGAGGGGCTGTCTGGTCAGCGAGTATCCGCCCCAGACACCGCCTGCCAAGTGGAATTTCCCTAAGCGGAACCGGATCATCAGCGGTCTTTCAGACGGGGTGCTGGTGGTGGAGGCTCCCAAGATCAGCGGCGCCCTGATCACGGCACGCCAGGCCCTGGAGCAGGGCAGGGACGTGTATGTGGTGCCGGGGAACATCGATGTGGATACCTGCGTCGGGAGCAACGGGCTCCTTCGGGACGGTGCCACGGCGGTGGGGTCCGGCTGGGATATCCTCAGCGGATATGAGGAAGTCTATCCCCAGGCGGTGCGCCGTTGGCAGGGGGAGGTCCCGGTGGTCGAAAGGGAAAATGTGGTCCCGAAGGTGGCGCAAAAGCCCCGCTTGCCCCGGAAAACCGTCGCCCCTGTGAAAAAAGTGATTGACAACGGCTCCGCTTCGCCGTATATTGACGGGGAAAACGCTCCCGCGCTGTCCGGTCTGGAAGGGACGATCGTGGAGCGGCTGAGGCAGGGAGCTTGCGTGGTGGACGATCTGATCGTGGCCACCGGGGAGCCCGCCGGGAAGCTGCTGTCTACCCTTACCATGATGGAAGTGCGGGGCATCCTGCGCCGTTTGCCGGGGGACCGGCTGGAACTGAAATAATATGGACCCTTAAAAACACCTTTCCGGCGGGAGCCTGAGATGTGTTTTTAGCGGTCCAGGGAAATGGAGCACTTGTAATGGCAAAACCGACCAATCTCGTGATCGTGGAGTCGCCCTCCAAGGCCAAGACCATTGGAAAATACTTGGGGCCGGATTATACCGTGAAGGCCAGCATGGGCCATCTGAGAGATCTGCCCAAAAGCACCATGGGCGTGGATTTCGACACCTTCGATCCTCACTATATCCCCGTCAAGGGGAAGGAGGATCTGATCCGGGAACTGAAGACCGCCGCGGCACAGGTAGACACGGTCTACCTGGCGACTGACCCGGACCGGGAGGGCGAAGCCATCTCCTGGCATCTGAAAGAGCTTTTGGGCCTGCCGGACGAGAAGGCCCACCGGGTCACCTTCAATGAGATCACCCAGAAGGTGGTCACCGAATCCATCCGCAACCCCCGGGACATCGATGCCGATCTGGTGGATGCCCAGCAGGCCCGGCGGATCCTGGACCGGATCGTGGGCTATCAGCTGTCTCCGCTGCTGTGGAAGAAGGTCCGCAGGGGCCTTTCCGCTGGACGTGTCCAAAGCGTGGCCACCCGGCTGGTGGTGGATCGGGAGAACGAGATCCGGGCCTTCCAGCCCAGAGAATACTGGTCTTTGGATGTGAAGCTGGACCGTATCGGCAAGCCCGGTTCCTTCGTGGCTCACTACCACGGCGAGGACAAGAAGCGTGAGCTGGGCTGCGAGGAAGAGGTGGACCAGATCCTGGGGGATATCCAGGGGAAGGAATTCAACGTCACCAATGTGAAGAAAAGCGAGAAGAAGCGGTCCGCCGCCCCTCCCTTCACTACTTCTACCTTGCAGCAGGAGGCTTCCCGGAAGCTGAACATGACCCCCAAGCGCACCATGGCGATCGCCCAGCAGCTGTATGAGGGCGTGGACGTGTACGGCGAGGGGACCTTGGGTCTGATCACCTATATGCGTACCGATTCTCTGAGACTGTCCGACGAGGCCATGGACGCGGCGGCTGGGTTCATCCGTCACCGCTATGGTGAGAACTATTATTATGGGAAGCACCATGTGTTCAAGACGAAGGGGAACGCTCAGGATGCCCACGAGGCGATCCGGCCCACCCATGTGGATCTGGATCCGGAGAAGATCCAAAGTAGTCTTACCAAGGATCAGTACCGGCTGTACAAGCTGATCTGGAGCCGGTTCCTGGCTTCCCAGATGGCGAACGCTTTGTTCGATACTGTCTCTATCGATACGGAATGTGCCGGACATATCTTCCGCAGCAGCCATCAGAGCATGCGCTTCGCCGGCTTCATCGCCGTGTATGAAGAGGGTAAGGACGAGGAGTCCGAGGCCATGGGCTCTCCGCTGCCGGATCTTCAGGTGGGGGACAAGGCTCTTTGCACGGATATCAAGAAGGAGCAGCACTTCACCCAGCCTCCCGCCCGGTATACTGAGGCTACCCTGGTCAAGGCTATGGAGGAGAAGGGCGTGGGCAGACCCTCTACCTACGCTTCCATCGTCTCCACGATCCAGGATCGGGAGTATGTGGATAAGCAGGATAAGCGCCTGGTGCCCACGGCACTGGGCGAGGTGGTGAACGGACTGATGATGGACCGGTTCCAGGACATCATCGATGTGGAGTTCACTGCTAATATGGAAAGCAAGCTGGACGAGGTGGAGGAGGGCAAGCGGAACTGGAAGGATCTGCTGTCTGAGTTCTACGGCGGCTTCCATCAGGAGCTGGAGGATGCGGAGAAGGCCCTGGAGGGCGTGCGTCTGAAGGTGCCGGATGAGGTGACCGAGGAGATCTGCGAGGTCTGCGGCAAGAACATGGTGATCAAGATGGGCCGGTTCGGCAAGTTCCTGGCCTGTCCCGGCTGGCCGGAATGCACCAACACCAAGCCCATCGTGGAGCGGATGCCCGGCCGCTGTCCCAAGTGTGCCAGCACCATGCTGAAGCGGAAGTCCAAGCGGGGCTATGCCTACTATGCCTGTGAACGAGGCGCGGAGTGCGGGTTCATGACCTGGGACGTGCCCACGGCGGAGGATTGCCCCAAGTGTGGCTTCACCATGTTCAAGAAGTCCGGCAGAGGCCGGATGAAGCCCTTCTGCATCAATGAGACCTGTGAGAACTTCCTGCCGGAGGATAAGCGGGGCTACTACAAGAAGCCCACCGCCGCCGGGGAGAACGGCGAGGCTCCGGTAGAGGAAAAGAAGCCGGAGAAGAAGACCGCTGCCAAGAAGACGGCGGCAAAGAAGACTACAGCCAAGAAGACCACCACGAAGAAGACCACCACCCGGAAGAAGAAGGAGGCCGCCGAATGAATACTGTGAAGGTGATCGGCGCGGGGCTGGCAGGCTCCGAGGCCGCCTGGCAGCTGGCCCAGCGGGGGGTACAGGTGGAGCTGATCGAGATGAAGCCCCACAAGATGACCCCTGCTCATCATAGCGAGCATTTCGGTGAGCTGGTCTGCTCCAACTCCCTGCGGGGAGACCGGCTGGAGAACGCCGTGGGGCTATTGAAGGAAGAGCTGCGGCGCCTTAGCAGCCTGATCATCAGCTGCGCCGATGCCACCCGTGTGGAGGCAGGCGGCTGTCTGGCGGTGGATCGGGAGGGCTTCGCCAAGCTCATCACCGAGAAGGTCCGCAGCCATCCCAACATCACCGTCACCGCCCGGGAAGTCACGGAAGTACCGGAAGGCCCGGTGATCATCGCCACGGGACCGCTGACCTCCGATGCTTTGAGTCAGGCGATCGGGGACTATTTCGGGACCGGGTATCTCCACTTCTTCGATGCCGCCGCTCCTCTGGTGACAGCGGAGTCCATCGATATGGATCTGGCCTGGTGGCAGTCCCGGTACGACCGGGGCACTCCGGACTACATCAACTGCGCCATGGATCGTGAGCAGTATGAAGCCTTCATCAAGGAATTGGTGGCGGCGGAGG
Source organism: Oscillospiraceae bacterium (assembly GCA_017456045.1). GTDB lineage: Bacteria > Bacillota > Clostridia > Oscillospirales > Oscillospiraceae > Faecousia. Next base: position 11,557 of record JAFTKE010000004.1, on the reverse strand, counting down.
AAGCCCCTGTCCACGGCTTCGAGGATAAGAACGTGTTCGAGGGATGTATGCCTGTGGAGGTCATGGCCCGTCGGGGCTTCGAGACGCTCCGCTATGGCCCACTGAAGCCGGTGGGGCTTCGTGACCCCAAGACCGGCAAGGAGCCCTATGCCGTGGTGCAGCTGCGGCAGGACAATGCCGCCAAGAGCGTTTACAATCTGGTGGGCTTCCATACCCATCTGAAATTCGGGGAACAGAAGCGGGTGTTCTCCATGATCCCCGCACTGCGGGAGGCGGAGTTCGTCCGCTATGGCGTGATGCATCAGAACACCTTCCTGCAAAGCCCCAAGCTGCTGGATAAATATTATGCTGACCGTCGGGATCCTCTGGTGGCCTTCGCCGGGCAGATGACCGGCGTGGAAGGTTATGTGGAGTCTGCTGCCTCCGGCTTCCTGGCGGCGGTGGCGATGGCGGCCAAGGTGCAGGGGAGGGAACTGCCTGAGTTCCCCCGGACCACCGCGATCGGTGCGTTGGGTCTGTATATCAGCGACGAGAGCGTTGAGGATTTCCAGCCCATGAACATCAATTTCAGCATCATCTCCCCGCTGGAGCAGCGGATCCGAAAGAAAGCAGAGAAGAACCTGGCGATCGCGAACCGGTCCCTCGCGGTGATCGATGAGCTGAAAGCCAGGGGCGTGTAAAGAAAGAGGTACGCATATGAACATCATCCTTGACGCCATGGGCGGCGACAACGCGCCGCTGGCTCCCGTGATGGGCGCCATCGATGCGGCGAAAGATTTTGGGGCCCAGATCACGTTGGTGGGCCGGGGCGAGGAGATATTGACGGTCCTGCGGGACAATGGGATCGAGAACCTGCCCGATGGGGTGACGATCAAGAATGCCGAGGACGTGGTGGATATGCACGACGATCCGGCGAACGTGGTGCGGAAGCGGAAGGATTCTTCCATGATCGTGGCCCTTCGGATGCTGTCCGAGGGAGAGGGTGACGCGGTGATCTCCGCCGGATCCACCGGCGCGCTGCTGTCCGGCGCCACGCTGGTGGTGAAGCGGGTCAAGGGTATCCGCCGGGCGGCCATGGGCCCCTGTATGCCCAACAAGGCCGGCGGCAAGACTGTGCTGCTGGACTGCGGTGCCAACGCCGAGTGTACCCCGGAGTTCTTGCTCCAGTTCGGCATCGTGGGAACTTTGTATGCCCGGAAGACCTTGGGGATCGAAAACCCCAGAGTGGGTCTTTTGAACATCGGCACCGAGGACACCAAGGGCACCCCCTTGCAGAAGGAGGCCCATGCCTTGCTGACGGATGCCCATCAGAAGGGCCTGGTGAACTTCATCGGTAACGTGGAAGGACGGGACGTGCTGCTGGGCGAGGTGGACGTGGTGGTGGCCGACGGCTTCTCCGGCAACGTCCTGCTGAAATCCATCGAGGGCACAGCCTATTTCATGGGCAGCCTGATGAAGCATAAGATCTTCAAGCGTAACCTCCTGTCCGTGATCGGCTACCTCTTCTGTAAGAAGGGCGTGGACGAGGTCATGAAGATGATGGACTACCGGGAGATCGGCGGCACCCAGTTCCTTGGCATCAAGAAGCCGGTGATCAAGGCCCACGGCTCTTCCGACCGGCGGGCGTTCCGCAACGCGGTGCGCCAGGCCATGGACGCGGCGAAGAACGATATGTCCGCGGAGCTGGAACAGAGCCTGGCGAAGATCAAGGAGATGGCCAATGCTGAGTGATCTGGAAAAGGCCATCGGCTATCGGTTCAAAGACATCTCCCTGCTGCAAAACGCCCTGGCTCACTCCTCCTATGCCAACGAGCGGTATCATGATAGTCTCATGAGCAACGAGCGGCTGGAGTTTCTGGGAGACTCCATTTTGGGCATGACGGTGGCAGATCATCTGTACCGGAATTTCCCGGACCGTCCCGAGGGCGATCTGACCCGGATGCGGGCGGATATGGTGTGTGAGACCACGCTGGCGGCGGTGGCGGATAAGATCGGCCTGGGCCAGCATCTGCTTCTGGGCCACGGCGAGGAGCAGGGTGGCGGCAGAGGCCGCGCCTCGATCCTGGCGGACGCGGTGGAGAGCGTGATCGCCGCTTGTTTTTTGGACGGTGGGTTCGATAGTGCGGCCAAGTTCATCCGGACCTTCATCCTGTGCGATGTGCCGGTGAAGCAGCTGCACAATGTGGACTACAAGACCACCTTGCAGGAGTTGGTCCAGCGGAAGAAAGATCAGGTGCTGAGTTATGCCCTGGTGGGAGAGTCCGGTCCGGATCACGATAAGCAGTTCCAGGTAGCGGTGTCCCTCAATGGGAAGGTGGTCGGCCAGGGTGTCGGCCGCAGCAAGAAACGGGCAGAGCAGGATGCGGCACGGGTCGCGATCGGGGTGCTTTTTCCCGGGAAATGATCATAGTAAGGCCTGTCGCGGATGCGGCAGGCCTTTGGTCGTGGCCCGTTGCAACGGTGCGTTTTTTTCTGTTTGGAAACGTTGACATCCAGAAATACATGGATTATACTATCGGTATGACATAATTATACGGAGGTTCGTCTGATATGGTCGTCAAATGGGATGTTATGATCCCCCGGCTCACCGGGGACAAGAAGAGGACTGCCTATATCTATCTGCCGGATGGCTATGACGCGGAGGCGGAGAAGCGGTATCCCGTCATGTATATGTTCGATGGGCACAACGTGTTCTTCGATGAGGATGCTACCTATGGCAAGTCCTGGGGCATGGAAGATTATATGAAGAAGTCCGGCAAGGAGCTGATCATCGTCGCGGTGGAAGCCAATCAGGAGGGGAACGCCCGGGTCACGGAGTATTCTCCCTTCGATTTCCAGAACGCGGATATCGGCAAGGTCAAGGGCAAGGGCAAGATCTACATGAAATGGCTGATCGGCACCTTGAAGCCCTATATCGATTCTCATTATCGGACGCTGCCGGGGCGGGAGGATACCATCATCGCGGGATCTTCTCTGGGCGGCCTGATGGCGCTGTATGCGGTGACGGTACACAATGACGTGTTCCAGCGGGCGGCCTGCCTGTCTCCCAGTCTGTGGGTGGCACCGGGGACCGTGCTGGAGATGGTGGCTGGCGCCCATATCAGCAATGACACCTGCATCTATATGGACTATGGCTCCCTGGAGATCTTCAATCATGCGGCCAACGCTGAGTCGCTGATCTCTACCCAGCATCTGCTGCTGACCAAGCGGGTGAACCTGGCCTTCCGGATGGTGCCCGGTGGCACCCATTCTGAGGCATCCTGGGAGAAGCAGATCCCCATCTTCATGGAATGCCTGGGGCTTTGATCGGGGGTGTTCCGGATGGTGGAGATCCCTGAGAAGCAGACCCTGGAGTCGATCGCGGAGCTGTTCAAGGCCTTCGCGGACACCACCCGGGTGCATATCCTGTGCTGTCTCCTGGAGCGGGAGATGTGCGTGGGTGAGATCGCCGAAGCGGTGGAGCTGAGCCAGAGCGCCGTGTCCCACCAGCTGCGGGTGCTGAAGCAGATCCACTTGATCAAATATCGCCGGGAAGGGAAGAATATGTGGTATTCCCTGGCCGACGATCATGTGCGGACGATCCTCCAGATGGGGGCGGAGCACGTTTTGGAGTGAGCTTTTCGCCGCCGCCCTTTGGGCGGCGGTCAGTTTGTCGAAAAAGTCCAGAGGGATCTGGACTTTTTGCCATTTTCGCGATATAATGGTCTCGGGTGATGAGAAATGTTGGAACGCGGAAAAATGGAACGTGGGATATTTGAGATCGTAGACACAGAAAGCTTGGTGCCAAAGGAACACCTGTTGCGTAAGATCGATGCGGCTGTTGATTTCACCAAGCTCTATGAGATGGTGGAACCACTGTATTGCGCAGACAACGGGCGTCCCAGCGTGGATCCTGTCGTTCTGTTCAAGATGGTCCTTATCCAACATCTGTACGGATTGACTTCTCTGCGTCGCACCGCAGAAGAGGTCTCTTTGAACGTAGCATATCGCTGGTTCCTGGGCTACCGGCTGCAGGATGAAACGCCTCATTTTTCTACCATCAGCTATAACTTCCGTCATCGATTCACAGCTGAGACTGTAGACCAGATCTTCGATTGGATCCTGCATGAGATCGCTGAAGCTGGATATCTTTCGCCCGGTGCGGTGTTCGTGGATGGGACCCATATCAAGGCGAATGCGAATATCAAGAAGGTCATCAAGGAGGAAGTGCCGGTCGCAGCGAAGCGGTATGCGAAGGAACTCATGGAAGAGGTCAACGCAGACCGGGAAGCGCACGGGAAAAAGCCCTTTGAGGATGACGATGGAGATGACGAGATCCCACCCTCTCCTCCAAAGAAGAAACGTGACAATACTTCCAAGAAGAAGTTGAAGAAGCGCAAGAAAGAAGCGAAGAAGATCGTTACGAAAAGCACGACCGATCCGGATTGCGGCCTGTTCGTAAAAGGAGACCATAAGAAGCAGCTGGCATACGAAGCCCACACTGCTTGCGACATCCACGGTTACGTGTTGGATGCAGAAGTGACTCCGGGGAACGTCCACGACAGTGTAGCGTTCGATGACGTGTATGACAGAGTAGTAGAAAAGTATCCTCAGGTAAAGACCATCGTTGCCGACAGTGCATATAAGACACCCCATATCTGCAAAAAGATCTTTGATGACGGACGAGTTTTATCCACAGCTTATAAACGCCCCCAGACTATGAAGGGTGGGCACGAATGGTGGAAGTATGTTTACGACGAGTTCTATGACTGTATCATATGCCCGGAATATAGCGTATTGAAGTACAGTACTACGAACAGAGATGGTTACCGGGAGTATAGGAGCGACCCTCATATCTGTGCGAACTGTCCGACCAGAGAGCTTTGTACGAAGAGCAAGGATATGGTCAAAGTAGTCCAACGGCATATCTGGAAGGACTATGAGGAGATGGCGGACGATGCAAGATATAAGCCGATCTACCAGAAACTATACAAGGAACGGAAAGAAACGATAGAGCGCGTATTCGCTGATGCCAAGGAACAGCACGGCATGCGCTACACAAGATATAAAGGCTTGGCTCAAGTGAGGAATTGGGTCAAGCTCAAGTTTGCTGCCATGAATTTGAAAAAGTACGCAAAGAGACGCTGGAAGGATGCCAAATCCATGGTTGCGTATTATTATATTTCGATATTTTCTCCATTTTTAAGTCAAAACCCCAGCCTTGCCTGACGCAAGACTGGGGTTTGTCGACAGTCTGAGGTGCCCTTGCAGTAGCAAGGGCACCGGAAAGGGCATGCCCTTTCCCTACGTTATGGGTCTATCATCCTAACGTAAACGATGATCTAGCGTTGTGGATGGGCGGGGTTTTGGGTGTTGTAGAGGTCGGCGTAGATGCCGTTCTGGACGATCAGCTGGTCGTGGGTGCCGGACTCTGTGATCACGCCATCGGCGATGGAGATGATCCGGTGAGCGGCACGGATGGTGCTGAGGCGGTGGGCGATGATCAATGTGGTACGGCCCTGGGCCAAGGTGTCGAAGGCCCGCTGGATCTTTGCTTCTGTGACCGAGTCCAGGGCGGAGGTGGCTTCGTCCAGGATCAAGATCGCGGGGTCCTTCAGGAAGATCCGGGCGATCGCCACCCGCTGCTTCTGTCCGCCGGACAGGAGAGTGCCACGCTCGCCCACGTAGGTATCGAAGCCATTGGGCATGGCCAGGATGTCATCATAGATCTCTGCTTTCTTCGCCGCTTCGATCACTTCCTCCTTGGTGGCATCGGGGCGGCCGTAGCGGATGTTCTCGAAGATGGTATCGGCGAACAGGAACACGTCCTGCTGGACGATGCCGATGTTTTGGTGGATCGATCTTTGCGTCACGTCCCGGATGTCCTGTCCGTCGATCCGGATGGAGCCGGAGGAGACGTCGTAGAACCGGGGGATCAGCTGGCATAGTGTGGTCTTGCCGCCGCCGGAGGGACCAACGATCGCTACGGTCTCGCCGGGGGCCACGTGGAGGGTGACGGAGCGAAGCACGTCCAGATCGCCATCATAGGCGAAGGAGACATCCTCTACGTCGATGGTGCCCTTCACAGCCGTCAGTGGCTGGGCATCCGGCTTATCCTGCTGGGTGGGCTCTGTTCGCATGAGGTCTACGAACCGGTTCAGGCCGGCGAAGCCGTTGGCGAACATCTCGGAAAAGCCGGAGAGCTTGCGCATGGGGCTGACGAAGGATGCGATGTACAGAGTGAAGGTGAGCAGGTCCCGGTAGTCCATATCGCCTTTCATGACGAAGTAGCCACCCAGGCCCACGATCACCACGTTGAGGGAACACAGGAAAAACTCGATGCAGCTGTGGAATCGCCCCATGGCTTTGTGGAAGTCCCTCTTGGAGGTCTTATAGACTACGTTGGCGGCGGTGAATCGGGCGTTCTCCACTTCCTCATTGGCGAAGGCCTTCGCAGTGCGGATGCCGGAGAGGGAGCTTTCGATCTCCTGGTTGATGTGGCCGGTCTTCTCCTTGGCGGCGCGGGAGGCTTTGCTCATGCCACGGCGCAAAGAGAAGACGATGATCAGGAAGACCGGGATCGTGGCAGCCACCACAAGGGCCAACTCCCAGCGGATGCTGCCCATGACGATCAGGGCACCGATGATGGTCAGGACGCTGGTCAGCAGATCCTCAGGACCATGATGGGCCAGCTCGGTCAGGTCGAACAGGTCTGTGGTCAGGCGGCTCATGAGCTGACCGGTGCGGTTGCGATCATAAAAGTCGAAGCTCATGTCCTGCATATGGCGGAACAGATCGGCCCGGATGTCCGCTTCCACCCGGATGCCGAAGGTATGGCCGTAGTACGCCACGATGTAATTGAGGAAGGAGCGCAGGACATAGCACACCAGCACCGTCACCATCACGGTGAAGAACAGCTGGTACATCTGCCCTGGCAGCATCTCGTACAGGGCGCTGCGGGTCACCAGGGGAAAGGAAAGGTCGATCACTGCAACCAGGACCGCGCAGAGGATGTCTACAGTGAACAGCTTCCAATGGCGGCGGAAATAGTGCAGGAAGATCGACAAGGGACGTTTGGTTTGGTAGTCTTTCGTAGTCATGGGTTACCTCCGTTTCTTGTTATCTATTATACAACGGAAACGGAAAGTTGCAAGCTCGGAGTTTTGGGTGTATAGTAATGGGTAAGCGTGTTGCAGTGGATCATCTTTTAGCGCACTAAGCGCCGCAGGCGCAATGCCTTCCCCCGGGGGGAAGGTGGACCGCCCTGAGCGCAGCGAGGGAAAAGCGGGCCGGAAGGGGAATGCGGGCGGAAACCTACTTCTTAAGGATCTCCTTAAGACTTATTGCAAGGTCGAACCTCAGAATAAGCCTATAGCGTTCCAAAACGATAACATCATCGCCCGCATTCCCCTTCCGCCCCTTCGGGGCACCTTCCCCCCGGGGGAAGGCATTGCGCAGCCGGCTCTTGGCGCGGAGCAGTGCGTGTAAACGATGAGTTAGGGATCTACAGTTGATGGGAGGAAAACTGGATGGAAGTTTTATATCGGGACCGGAAGATCGTGGTGCTGGTCAAGCCGGTGGGGATGGATTCGGAGGTAGATGTGGCGCAGGCGCTGGGCGTACAGTTGTTCCCGATCCATCGGTTGGATAAGAACGTGGGGGGCGTGATGGTATATGCCCTGACCAAGGGGGCCGCAGCGGAGCTGAGTCGAGCCGTGCAGGAGGGGACCATGGTGAAGGAATATGTGGCCATGGTCCATGGTACACCGCCGGAGGCCGGGGATTGGACGGATCTGTTGTGGAAGGACAGCGCCAAGAACAAGGTGTTCGTCGTGAAGCGGGAGCGCAAGGGCGTGAAGAAAGCGAGGCTGGAATACCGGCGCGTGGGGGAAGGGGATCCTTCCTTGGTCCATGTGCGGCTCCATACGGGACGCACCCATCAGATCCGGGTGCAGTTCGCCAGCCGTGGGTTCCCGCTGGTGGGCGACCATAAGTATGGATCCCGGGACGAGGCGAAGGCCCCGATGCTGTTCTCCTGCCAGATCAGCTTCCCCTATGGCGGGGAGACGGTGCGCTTCCAGCGGCTGCCGGAATGGGCACGATGAAAGGTTTTTTTGCTGTGGTCAGTCTCTCAGCTGGAGGTGGAGGTCCAAAGAATGGATGGTACAGTGGGGGTCTTTCGTTGCAAGGGTCAGACAGTGGCCCTCCAGTTTCGTATGATGCAACACGATCCCTGTGTCTTTTTCGATGGTCAATGTGGAGAAGGAATCTAAGGGGCGACGAAGACCGGTGCCCCAGTATTTCAGGATGCTTTCTTTGGCGGTCCAGATCTGGAAGAATCGTTCCTTTCGCTGGGCTGGAAGGAGGTGCCGCAGGCAGATCTGCTCGTCTTCGGTGTAGAAGCGACGGGACAGGGCATCGGTGTCGGCATCGAAGCGGTATTGCTCGATGTCCAATCCTACGGGGGTGGAGCCGTAGGCGATGGCAACGTAGGCACCGGCGTGGGACAGATTATAATGGAATCCCTCCACATCTTTCAGGCGAGGCTTTCCGTTGGTGTCCGGCTCCACCTGGAAATGGGCCAGATCCAGCGCTTCCTTGACGGCATGGCGCAGCAGTGCATCTGCCACGACGCAGCGCAGCTTGTCCTCTTGACGAAGATACCGGTCTGCCTTCTGCTGGCGTTCCGGGGATGCCTGGGCGTAGAGGGCGTCGTAGTCCTGGGGCGTCAGATGAGTGATGTCTGCTAGTGTGATGGTGATCATGTTTGACCTCCGTCGGTGGTTATGTGGGGCCATTGTAACATGAGGCCGGAGCGGCGTCAAGGATCGGTCAAGGACGCTAGATACACTTCCAGACATTGTCCGGTGGCGTGGAGTTCAGCGGCCAGTTCGGTGCCGACATAGCGATAGTGCCAGGGTTCATAGATGATGCCGGTCTCATCGCTCATATCATTGGGGTAGCGAAGGATGAAGCCGTAGCGCCAGCTATTATCCATGAGCCAGATCTGGGCGGGCATAGTCTCCTGTTTCTCGTTGAGGTTTTGATAGCCTGCATCTACGATATCCACCGCCAGGCCAAGTTCATGTTCGCTGGTGCCGGGGCGAGCGACCCGCATGGCGGCCAGACGCTCGGCTTCTTCCCGGTCGTAGCCCTCGCCCATGAAGCGCTGGATCCTGCGCTGGAACAGGCCCGTTTGATATTCGTGGGTCCGGTAGGCGGAGACCACGATGGCGGTGTGGCCTGCTTTTTCGCAGTCTGAGAGCATTTGGGCCAAGGCGTCACGGCAGGAGGCGTCCACCTGCCATCCGGCGTAGTCTACGATCGTGGGTGAGTAGTCCTGGGGGACTTGGTTCCAGGGGTTCACAAGTATCACTTCCTTGCCGGTGGAGGTGAAATAGCGTGTTCCCCGGTCGGTCTCTACCTGACCACGGGCCATGGTGCCGTCGGGGCAGAAGTAGTAGGTACCTTCGGCGGTATGTAGCCAGCCGGTGGTGGGGGTACCGTCATCATCCAGATAGTAGCGCAGGCCGTCTGCATCGATCCAGCCGCTGGCCAGTGTGCCGTCGATATTGAAATAATGGGTGGTGCCGTCGATCTGCTGCCAGGAGGTGGCGGGTCCTTGAGTGGTGAGGTAGTAGCGCCCTTCCTCAAGATCCAGCCAGCCCAGATGGAGGACACCGTTGGGGGAGAAATAATAGCGTGTGCCCTCGAGATCCAGCCAGCCGGTGTGGGGGATGCCGTCTTCGTAGTAGTATTGTTGGCCACTTAGCTGCTGCCACCCGTTCAGAGGTGGTCGAGTCGTCTCTGGAGGCGTAGTCTCGGGAGGCGAGGTCACCGGAGGGGCTGTGGTTTGGAGCGTGGACTCAGGGATGGTGGCTTGGGGAGCGGCGGGGGTGCCGGTGCAGGCGGGGAGGAGGACGAGGATCAAAACGGCGATCGCCAGGATGTATCGATTCATTTGGGCTCCTCTCTTTCTTCGTTTCGTATATCATACGAAAAATGTCGAGGAATGTAAAGATAGAATGGGGTCAACTGCATGATACGTTTTTATGACCGTATGATCCAAACGTTGCAGGACGATAAATCGGGAGTGTTGTAAAATGACGCAACACTCCCTTTTTGATATGGCAGGTCGTTCCAGGACGTAGGGGCGACCATCGGTCGTCCGCCGCTGATCGCCTGCGATCAGCGGTATTGGCGATGGATCCTAGGTTTTTCGCCTGCGGCGAAGCGTTTTTGTTTCAAAAACGCCGGACGAGCAATGCTCGCCCCTACGATGTCGCATTATGCAACACGCCCTTCATGAAGCGTTCGATGTGGCAGTTTCAGCGTGGAACGTGGGATGACCCGTTTCAGATGTTGGCCAGGAGCCAGTTGGCGACGGCGTCTTGGTGGTTTGCGTCGATGGTGGCGGTGGCAAGGGCTTTTAGTTCCGGTCCGGCGTTGGCCACGGCGTAAGCTTCGTCGGCGATGCGGAACAGGTCGATGTCGTTCTTGCCGTCACCGAAGACTACCAGACGGTCACAGCCCAGTCGTTTTTTGAGGGCGAGGGCTGCGGCAGATTTGGAAGCTGTCTTAGGCATCAGCTCCAGCCACAGGTCGCCGGAGTAGATCTCCTGGTAGAAGATCGGGTGGAGGAGATGGGCGTATTTATCCTGGAAGGGGCGGAGCTTTTCCGGAGCATCGATACAGGTGATGTAGTAGGGGTCGCCCTGGAATAGGTCTTGGGCACAGTGGACAGGGGTGTCACGGGGATCGTTGTCCCGGGTGGAGAGGAAGCGGGCCATGCCGGGGGACATCTTTTCTACCCAGTAGCGATATTTTTCTTCGCCCTGATCCAGGGAATAGACGATGGGGTAGATGTGGTTTTGGAGAAGGTCCTCCAGGACGGTGCGGAACTCCGGGCCGAAGAAAATGGCGCTGACCAGGTCGCCTGTTTGGGGATCTCGGAGGAAGGTGCCGTTATGGACGATCACTGGGTCACGGAGCTGCAGACCCTGGGTGACTTTGGCGGCGGTGACGATGGAGCGGGCAGTGGCGTAGGTGAAGTGGATGCCTTGCTCCACCAGTGCGTTGATGGTTTGGATGGTGAAGGGGGAGCAGGTGGCGTCCTTTTGCAGCAGGGTGCCGTCCAGGTCGGATATGTAGAGGGTGTTCATGGGGACCTCCTGTCGGGATGGGGATGCTAGATCATCGTTTACGCTTCCAAAGCCCTCCCCTTTGGGGAAGGTATTACGCCTCTGCGGGGCGCCCGGCGACCATCGGCCGCCGCATTATATGCTACGCTTCACGATCTTACAGGATACGCTTCGTGGCATGGGATCCTTCTAATATAAAATAGTGGCTCAGTGGGGGACCACTGAGCCACTTTGGCGATGGAATTAGCCCTTCAGGGACTCCTCAACAGCGACAGCCACGGAGACGGTCATACCGACCATGGGGTTGTTGCCTGCGCCCAGGAAGCCCATCATCTCCACGTGGGCGGGGACGGAGGAGGAACCGGCGAACTGAGCGTCACCGTGCATACGGCCCATGGTGTCGGTCATGCCGTAGGAAGCGGGACCGGCGGCCATGT
>JAFTKE010000085.1 GCA_017456045.1 Oscillospiraceae bacterium | reverse complement strand
TAACGCGTCCTGGGCGATCACCATCGACGCTTCCACCGGTGGGGCTACGATCACTGCCAGTGGTACTTACACCAACAACACCATGTTCTACAACAGTACCTCTGGGCTGTTCAGCTGCTATGTGTCCACCAATACCACCCAGAAGGCTGTGTGCATCTATAAGCTGGGCGGATCTACGGATACGGGCGACAGTGGCAGTTCTGATGTGACCACCGATGCTGGGACGGCGACGCTGGTGACGGATGTGTCCTCTTTGAGTGCGGGAGATCAGATCATCATCGTGGCGGCGGACTATGACTATGCCCTGTCCACCACCCAGAACACCAACAACCGGGGCCAGGCGGCGGTGACTAAGAGTGGCAGTTCCGTTTCCTACGGGTCGGATGTCCAGGTGATCACGTTGGAGACGGGTACGGTGTCCGGGACCTTTGGGTTCAACGTGGGGGATGCGGGGTATCTGTATGCCGCTTCTTCTTCCAGCAATTATCTGAAATCCACCACCACCTTGTCGGACAATGCGTCTTGGACGATCACCATCGACGCTTCCACCGGTGCGGCCACCATCACCGCCAGTGGTACTTACACCAACAACACCATGTTCTACAACAGCACGTCTTCGCTGTTCAGCTGCTATGTGTCCACCAATACCACCCAGAAGGCTGTTTGCATCTACAAGCTGGGCGGCTCTTCCGGCAGTGGCGGATCTTCCGGGACGATCTCCGGCAGCACCGGCGTGTTGGTGACGGATGTTTCCGATCTGTCTGCCGGGGATAAGATCATCATCGTATCGGCGGTGGCGGATCAGGCACTGTCCACGGAGCAGAAGACCAGCAACCGTGGTCAGGTGGCGATCACCCGGAACACGGACGGCACCGTCACCTATACCGCCGATACCCAGATCATCCAGCTGGAGACCGGCACGGTCAGCGGTACCTTCGCGTTCTATGTGGGCACGGTGGGGTATCTGTATGCTTCCTCCTCTTCGTCCAACCAGCTGAAATCTACCACCACCTTATCGGACAACGCGTCCTGGGCGATCACCATCGATGCGTCCACCGGCGTTGCCACCGCTACGGCCAGCGGCACCTATACCCGCAACTATCTGCGGCATAATTCCTCCTCTGGGCTTTTCTCCTGCTATTCCACGGACAGCACCCTGGGTGGCTTGATGATCTATCAGGTCAGCGATGATGCCGAGGTCAATTCCGGCACCAGCGACACCGATACCTCCAGCTGCAACCACGACTGGAGCAACGGTTACTGCACCAAGTGTGCCACTGCCTATGTCCCCATCGTCACCGATCCCACCGGCTATACCTCCGCTTCCGATGTACAATACAACATCACGGACGGGATCATCGCCAACTGGGGCGCGAGAGGGGAGCAGATCGATTTCCTGTCCACCTATGCCACTGCCTACTATACCGGCGATTACTCCTTCGATATCATGTCCGCCCTCAGCGGCGGCACCTCTACCACCGATGCTCCCAGCAGCGCCCTATATGCCGCGCTGCAGGATATGATGGTGGCGGAGCATACCACCTTCACTACCTACAGCAACGCCAGCAACGATTTGGATTGCCGCTACTATTATCTCTACGCCGACTGCCTGAAGGGCGATACCACCTATGTCTCCACCATCTATCGGGGCGAGCTGGTGGGCGGCACCTGGGATGGGGGCGTCAGCTACAATCAGGAGCATATCTGGCCCCATAGTAAGTGCATCGGCGATGAGACCACCGACGTTGGTGACCTGATGCATCTGCGTGCCGCCAACCCCAGCGAGAACAGCTCCCGCAACAACACCGCCTATGGCGAGAGCGATGGGTATTATGATCCCGGCCTTTCCGTCCGTGGTGATTGCGCCCGTACGGTGCTGTATCTGTATACCCGGTGGGGCAATACCGGGTATATGTGGGGCACCGATGGTGTCATCGAGAGCCTGGATATCCTGCTGAAGTGGATCGAAGAGGATCCGGTGGATACCTGGGAGATGGGCCACAACGATGCGGTCCAGTCGGTCACCGGTGTCCGCAACGTGTTCGTGGATTATCCGGAGTACGCTTGGCTGCTGTTCGGCGAGGAGGTCCCTGCGACGCTGGAAACGCCCTCTACCGGAGTGGTGGAGAGCAGCGATGTGGACTACTATCTCTTCGGCTACATCAACGGTGCCAACTATGGCTGCGAGGAAGACTACACCAATCTGGGCGAATATAAGTTCGTCGATGGCAAGCTGACTGCCACCTTCGCTTCCGACAGCTATGTGGCAGTGAAGACCGGGGACAATGCCAACTGGTACATGACCCAGGCCTATGTCACCGATACCACCGCTACCTTCTATAACACCAGCACCGGGGCCGCTGAGAAGATGCTGGTCCCCGGCGGCGTGGAGGTCACCTTCACTTTGGTGGAGAACAGTGACGGCAGTTTGACTTTGAGCTATGTGACGGCTTCTACGGAGTGCAGCCACAGCTACACCAGTTCTATCACTACGGCGGCCACCTGTACCACCGCCGGCGTGCGGACCTACACCTGCTCCAAGTGCTCTGCCAGCTACACCGAGGTCATCGCTGCCACGGTGCACAGCTATTCCTCCAAGGTGACTGCGGCTACGTGCACCACCGCCGGATACACCACCTATACCTGCTCCGGCTGCGGCGACAGCTATACCGGCGATGAGACCGCGGCCACGGGCCACAGCTACTCCGGCGCGACTTGCAGCGCCTGTGGGATCACCCGGACCTACTATTTGTTTGGCTATATCAATGGTGCCAACTATGGCTGTGAGGAGGACGATCAGACCATCGGCATCTACAAGTTCGTGGATGGCAAGCTGACCGTGACCTTTGAAAGCGACAGCTATGTGGCAGTGAAGACCGGAGACAACCAGAGCTGGTATATGACCAACGGTTATCCCGGCGATGATGCCACCTCTGCTACGCTCTACAACACCACTACCTCCGGGATCGAGGTCAACAAGATGCGGATCCCCGGCGGGGCAGAGGTGGTGCTGAGCCTGACGGTGAACACCGATGAGACACTGGTGCTGAGCTACACCATTTCCAGCTGCTCCCACAGCTACACCAGCACCGTCACCAAGGCGGCGACCTGTACCGAGGAGGGAGCCCGGACTTATAGCTGCTCCATCTGCGGCAACAGCTATGTCGAGACCATCGCGGCGTTGGGCCACAGCTATTCCGGCGCTGCCTGTACCACCTGCGGCACGACCCGGACTTATTATCTGTTCGGCTATATCAACGGGGCCAACTATGGCTGCGAAGAGGACGATCAGACCATCGGCATCTACAAGTTCGTGGATGGCAAGCTGACCGTGACCTTTGAAAGCGACAGCTATGTGGCGGTGAAGACCGGAGACAACCAGAGCTGGTATATGACCAACGGTTATCCCGGCGATGATGCTACCTCCGCCACGCTCTACAACACCACTACCTCTGGGATCGAGGTCAACAAGATGCGGATCCCCGGCGGTGCGGAGGTGGTATTGAGCCTGACGGTGAATACCGACGAGACGTTGGTGCTGAGCTACACCATTTCCAGCTGCTCTCACAGCTACACCGGGACCGTCACCACGGCGGCTACCTGTACTACGGCGGGCGTCAGGACCTACACCTGCTCCATCTGCGGTGACAGCTACACCGAGTCCATCGCCGCCACCGGGCACAGCTACTCCGGCAAGGTGACTACCGCCGCTGGCTGTACCACCACCGGTGTGAAGACTTACACCTGCTCCGCCTGCGGCGACAGCTATACCGAGACCATCGCTGCCACCGGGCACACCATGTCCGGCAATGTCTGCACCGTCTGCGGCTATACCGCCCAGCAGGGCATCACCGTCCACTTCGTCAATACCCTTGGTTGGAGCGGCGTGGTGGGCTACGCTTGGGAGATCAGTACGGAAACTGCCCTGTCCGGCTATGACTGGCCCGGTCAGATCCTGACCAGGGGCGCTGATGGCTACTACACCGTGACCCTGGACTATACCCCTGCCTCCGGCAACAGCCTGGGCCTGATCTTCCATAACTGGAACGGCGGTCAGACCGCTGACATCACCGTCAGCTATGAGATCCTGTCTGCCAGCAAGGAGATCTGGGTCAAGCCCAGTACCACTGCCAATTCTGACGGCAAGTATGATTGCGTCGTGACCACCACTGAGTCTGCTGCCAACATCTCTCCTGAGGTGGACGGCACCACGGTCACCTTCCGCTATGAAGGCACTGCCACATCTGTTGCCGTGGCTGGTTCCTTCAACAGCTGGAGCGAGACCGCCGATCTGATGACCTACGCTGACGGCGTTTGGTCGCTCACCAAGACCCTCAGCTCCGGTGTCCATGAGTACAAGTTCGTGGTGGATGGGGAATGGGTGGCTGATCCCAGCAACGTTGGTGCTGGCGGCTATGACGGCAACTGCACTGTGGTCGTCCCGGGAGATGACACCGTCACCGATACCGGGAAGATCACCGTGGTCCTGCACTTCTACCGGGAGAGCGGCGATTACGCTGATTGGGACGTGTGGTTCTGGTGCAACGAGTCTTCCGGCTCCGTTGCCTTCACTGCCGACACTCAGAATAAGGGCATGCTGGCTTCCTACACCCTGGACGGTGCCACCAATCTGAATTTGGGCTACACGGTCCGTAAGACCGACTGGTCCGATAAGGAATTCTATGACCGGTTCATCGATCTGTCCGATGTTCGCAGCGGCACGGTCCACTACTATCTGAACTCCGGATCTGCTTCCGGTCTGCGGGTGTTGGGGGAGGATGTGATCTCCGCCGCTAAGCTGAGCTATGCCAACTATAATTATGAGGCGGGCACGGTTTGGGTCAAGACCAGTCTGCCCCTGTCCAGTTGGGCGATCTCCGATTTCGCGATCCTGGACGACAGCGGGAATGCCACGGATGTGAGCATCACCGGCATCACCATGGAGGGCAATGGTTACACCCTGAGCCTGAGCCGGGAGCTGAGCCTGACGGAGGCTTGCAGCTTCCAGGTCAAGCATGGCGGCTTCTATTGCACCATCAGCTACAACGCCCACAACATCTTCTACACCGATAAGTTCGCTTCCGAGTACACTTATCATGGCGATGATCTGGGCGCGACCTGGAGCAAATCCTCCACCACCTTCAAGGTGTGGGCCCCCACGGCCAAGCAGGTCTATGTGAAGATCTATGATTCCGGCAACTATGGCTCCGGCAACCTGGTGCAGTACACCGAGATGGCCCAGGCCGGTTCCGGTGTTTGGGCGGTGACCCTGACCGGTGATCTGAGCGGATACTATTATAATTACGATGTGGTGTTCCCCAGCTATACCGTGGAGGCTACAGATCCCTATGCCAAGGGCGTGGGTGCCAACGGCGATCGGGGCATGATCGTGGACTTCGATGCGACGGACCCCGAGGGTTGGGATCAGGACGTGAGCCCCAACAAGAACATGAATTACACCGATGCCATCATTTATGAGATGCACATCCGGGAAATGACCATCGACTCTTCCTCCGGAGTCAACAGCGACTGGCAGGGGACCTATCTGGGCATGACCCAGTCCGGCACCAACTACAATGGCTATGCCACCGGTCTGGACCACCTGAAGGAGCTGGGCGTGACCCATGTGCAGCTGATGCCGGTGTACGACTTCTCCTCCGTGGATGAGTACAATCTGGACGTTTGGGAGCAGTATGCCTGGGGTTACGATCCCAAGAACTATCACTGTGTGGAGGGCGGATATTCCACCGATCCCTTCGATGGCGGTACCCGTATCACCGAGTTCAAGACCATGGTCCAGACCTTCCACTCTAACGGGATGAACGTGGTCATGGACGTGGTGTACAACCACACCTTCGACGGCGGCAACTACTGCGGCAACAAGATCGTCCCCAACTACTACTCCCGTTTCTACGGCGAGGGCAACTGGTCCAACGG
>JAFTKE010000084.1 GCA_017456045.1 Oscillospiraceae bacterium | reverse complement strand
CAGAGGCGACAGCATCGGCACCATCATGAACAGCAGCATCCCGGTCATGAAAGAGCCCACCAAACTCAGCCACAGCTTCTGCTTCGCCGCCACGCTCCACACCAGATAGATCGGCACGAACACCGCCACCAGGGAGATCTTGCACAGCATGCACGTCACCAGCCCCGCCACGCCGGAGCTTCTCAGCTGGAAGGGCAGCCCCGCGATGGTACCGCCCAGCATGGTCCCCACGAAGAAGGCCAGCAGCATGGCCGCGCCGCCCAGGAAACACACCAGGGTCTTGGAGATCACATAGTCCCCCTTCCTGGCCCGGACAGTGAACAGGTTCTTGGAGTAGCCGCTGCGGAAATCATCCGCCACGAACAGGCACACCAACACCGCCACGAAGAAGAACAGCATATTGATGTTGCACATCCCGGTCATATCCATGGACATCATGCCCTGATCACTGTAAGCGCCGATGGCCTGCCAGGCATTGTCGAAGCCCTCGATCACCGTCTCCACACCGGTCTGAGGGTCCACCGTGACGGAGCCATCCATCATGGTGGTCATGACCAGGATCAAAACAGGCATCACCAGACACGCCCCCACCATGATGTAGATCAGCGGCATGGTGAACATCCTGCGGATATCCACCTTGACCATGGTCCCCAGCCGCTTCCCGAAGCCATTATGCTCGCAGCTCATATCACTTCCCCTCCTTCATCAGATCGTTGTAGTATTCCTCCAGAGAGATCTTAGCCGTCCTGATCTCGTTGATCACGATACCATTTTCGTACAGATACGAAACGATCCGCTCCGGCTCCACGTCGTCATAGACCCGCAGATAGCCGTCGTCATCTTCCTCGACCCTGGAATACCGGCAGCCCAGGAGCGCCTTGCTCCGGCTCATCTGGCCGGTCTTCAGCGCCACATAGGTCCGGCAGCTCTCATCCAGCTCCTTGGCGGTCATCTGCCGGATCATCCTGCCGCCCCGGACGATGCCGTAATGGGTGGCGATCTTCTCCAGCTCGCCCAGGACATGGGAGGAGATCACCACGGTGCATCTCCCCTCTTTGGTGATGTCCACCAGGACCTCCCGCATGATCCGCATCCCGTCCACGTCCAGACCGTTGATCGGCTCATCCAGGATCAGCAGCTCTGGGCTTCCCAGCAGCGCGAAGGCGATGCCGATCCGCTGCTTCATGCCCAGGGAACAATTCTTGTACTTGTTCCCTGCAGCGCCCTCCATCCGCACCAGCTTCAGGACCTTTCGGACCTCCACGTCTGCGTTTTTGATCCCCAGGTTCGCCGCCTGGAGCATCATGTTGTTCCAAACGGTGTAGTTGGGGAAGCAGCCGGGAGATTCGATCAGCACGCCCATCCTGGCCCGGACGTCCGGATCCGTATGAGGGCGTCCAAAGAGTCGGATGCTCCCTCCATTGGGCTGGATCAGTCCGCAGATCAGCTTCTCCGTGGTGGATTTACCGGAGCCGTTCTCACCGATCAGGCCGTAGATACTGCCCACCGGGACCGTCATATCCAGCCCCTTCAACGCCTGCTTCTGCCCATAGTTCTTCGTCAGACCCTTGATCTCGATCGCGTCCATATCATCCACCTCCTTAGTAAACATCGCATTTGCTGAGGATCCGGGTCCCCAGCACATTATACACCAGCGCCCACACCACCGAACATACCAGACACACCAGCACCGTCACCGGTGTGCTGCTCAGACACGCGTACACTGAGCTGCCATACAGGAACACGTTCAGCCAAGCGCTGTTACCCACGATCGCCGCCGCGCCGATGATCAAGATACCGGTGCCAAAGAAGAAGGACGAAGCGATGGACACGCCGAAATACTTCCGGAAGATGATGTTCAGGAAGGTGTACAGACTGGCCCAGCCCAGGCTCATGATCATCTTGCCCAGCACCGCGCAAAGCAGCGCCAAGGGATCGACCTGGAAGCTGCCCCCCGTCAGCAGTCCCGCCGCCACCGCGCCGATCAGATAAGTAACGCACATACAGGCCATGGCGAAGGCGCAGGTGATGGTCTTGGACATCATGTAGTCCTGCTTTTTCGGATGGGTGGTGAACAGCTGCTTGACGTAGCCGCTCTTGTAGTCATGGCCGATGAAGATCGATACCATGATCCCGCCGAAGATGAACACCATATCCATATTGGCGTATTCGGCGATATCCGACACCACATACAGCGGCTCCTCCGCCGCGATGATGTGCCACACATTGGTGTACAGCGGCGTAGCAGCCACGCCGGTCTGAGGGTCCGGGATCCCGGAGGTGCCCAGGATCATGGCAGGGATGATCGCCGCGATCGCCAGGAAGATGTAATACATGGGGGTATGGAACAGCCGGTAAAAGTCCACGCCCAGCATCCCCTTCAGCCGTCTGCCGAAGCTGGGAGAATCGAAACGAAGCGTCTTTCCCATATCACTGCCCCTCCTTCTTGCTCATCAGTTCGATGTAGTATTCTTCCAGCCCGATCTTGTTCTTCTCGATCTGGCTGACCACATGGCCGCTCTTCATCAAATGGTCCACGATATCCTCTACGCTGTCCACATCATAGACCCGCAGCAGGTCCTCTTCCATCCGGACGTCCCGATATCTACGCCGTAAAGCAGCCTCGGCCCCCTGCATATCCTTCGTCTTCAAAGACACGAACACACGGGCCCGCCCCTCCAACTCCTGGGCTGTCAGCTCCATGATCATCTTGCCCTGTCGGATGATGCCGTAGTGGGTGGCGATCTTCTCCAGCTCGCCCAGCAGATGAGAGGAGATCAGCACCGTGCAGCCCAGCTCCTGGGTGATCTGCACCAGGATCTCTCTCATGATCCGCATACCGTCGGTATCCAAGCCGTTGATCGGCTCATCCAGGATCAGCAGAGCGGGATCTCCCAGCAGCGCCATGGCGATGCCGATCCTCTGCTTCATGCCCAGACTGCACTTTTTGAATCTCAGCTGGGCGTGCTCCTCCATCCGGACGATCTTCAGCACCCGCCCGATCTCTTCGTCAGGATGCTCCAGCCCCAGATTGATCGCCTGCATCATCAGGTTCTGATAGACACTGGAGCCCGGGAAGCAGCCAGCGTTCTCGATCAGCGCCCCCACCCGCACCCGGACACCGGGATCGGTGTGAGGTCTGCCGAACAACCGGATCTGGCCCCCATCCGGGACCAGATGGCCGCAGATCAGCTTCTCAGTGGTGGACTTGCCGGAACCGTTCTCACCGATGAAGCCATAGATCGCCCCCACCGGCACGGTCATATCCAGCCCGTCCAAAGCATAAAGTCCACGAAAGCTCTTAGAAAGCCCTTTGATCTCGATCGCGTTCATCATCACTTATCTCCTCCACGTTTTATCGTTCTTCTCCGCTGAGCTCAGCGATCAACTCCAGGATACGAGGGGAATACCGCGCCTTGGCCTTTTGGAACGCCTTCCGGTAGACCGGGAACGCGCAAAGCATCGCCCCAGCCCCCACCGCGCCTAAGACTATCCCCAGCCAGACCGCCTGCCCGATCACGCCCATAGCAAGGCACATCCCCAGCCCAAAAACGAGACAGCCTCCGATCCCAGCGCAAAGCGCCTCCACCACACCGGCGGACCGCACCGTCCCATCCAGCCGCTTCAACTCCTCCAGCTTGCTTTCCGGTTCCGGAAGGTATTTCTTCCTGATCTCCAATATCTCCCGATTCTCCTGGGCGCTGTAAGTGTAAGAAAATGAATTCTGCTGATCCATACCGATCTGTGATCTCCTTATCCGTCATTCTACGCCCCTATCCTACCCGCTCATGGACTCCAAAATGATTATGAAATGTTTAAGAAATGTTAATTCTCCCACCCCCAGCCCCCCAAGACGCAAAAAACCTTCCCCTCTGGGGAAGGTGGCCGAGCGCCAGCGAGGTCGGAAGAGGTCCGTCGGCCCTACAGATCCGTCAAAAATATCACCACTCCGCGCAGCAAATAATACGGCGGCCATCGGCCGCCCAGCGCCCCAAAGGGGCGCAATGCCTTCCCCCGGGGGTTGCGCCCGCAGGCGCGTTTCGGAGCATGACCGCCGAAGGCGGCTCTTGGCGCGGAGATGAAGGTGCCCCCGAAGGGGGCGGAAGAGGAATGCGGGTGGAGACGTGATGGCTTTGAAGCGGTATAGACTTAGATCATCATCCAGCACACCCAAACCACACCACCCCATCCGTAGGGGAGGGTCACCGACCCTCCCGCAGCCTTTCGAT
>JAFTKE010000083.1 GCA_017456045.1 Oscillospiraceae bacterium | reverse complement strand
CATATCTCGTATCTCATATCTCGTATCTCGTATCTATAAATTAAAGGAGGCTCCCATGGCAAAGCCCGCCACCGAACTGACGCCCATGAAGCGTCAATACAATGAGATAAAGGAACGCAATCAGGACTGCATCCTGTTCTTCCGCCTGGGCGACTTCTACGAGATGTTCGACGAGGACGCCAAGATCGCCTCCCGGGAGCTGGACCTGACCCTGACCACCCGGGATAAGTCCAAGCCCAAGGAGGAGCAGACCCCCATGTGCGGTGTCCCCTTCCACAGCGTGGACTCCTACATCGCCCGCCTGGTGCAAAAGGGCTATAAGGTGGCCATCTGCGAGCAGATGCAGGACCCCGCCACCACCAAGGGCTTGGTGGAGCGGGACATCACCCGGATCGTCACCCCCGGCACCGTCACCGAAAGCTGTATGCTGGAGGAGAGCCGGAACAATTACCTGGCCTGCATCTACGGCGAAGCCGGCAAGTATGGCCTTGCCTTCTGCGATGTCTCCACCGGTGCCTTCTTCGTCACCGTCTGCGCCGATCTCTCCGCCGCCATCTCCGAGCTGGGGCGATTCGCCCCCACCGAAGTGATCCGTGGCGGCATGGGCGTGGATGACCCCCAGCTCACCGATGCCCTGTTCCGCCGCCTCAGCTGCTGTGTGGACGAGGGTCGGCCTGAGCAATTCGACCTGGGCGCTTCGGAAGAGCTGCTCCAGCGCCACTTCGGCACCTCTCTTGCCCAGCTGGGACTGACAGGCCTGCCCACCGGGATCATCGCCAGCGGCACTTTGCTGCAGACCCTGCTGACCCTTCAAAAGAACGACCTGTCCCACATCCGTGAGCTTCAATATTATACTACCGGCCGTTTCATGGAGCTGGATCTGGATGCCCGCCGAAACCTGGAGCTGATCGAGACCATGCGCTCCAAGGAGAAGAAGGGCACGCTCCTTTGGGTCCTGGATAAGACCCGCACCCCCATGGGCGGCCGCATGATCCGTAGCTGGCTGGAAAAGCCCCTGTTGGATCCCATCGAGATCAGCCGCCGCCACAGCGCCGTGGAGGAGCTGGTCAGCGCCCCGATCCTTCGTGGGGAGCTGACGGAAGCCCTGAAAGACGTGACGGATCTGGAGCGTGTCATGACCCGGATCGTCACCGGCACTGTCAATGCCCGGGAGCTGCTGGGCCTTGCCCACGGCCTGCGGGCCCTCCCCCTGGTGAAAGCCCAGCTGCAAACTGCCGAAAGCCCCCTGCTCCGGAAATTGGAGCAGGCCATCGACCCCCTCACCGACTGCGCCGACCTGATCGAGAACACCCTGGTGGACGAGCCCCCCATCACCATCCGGGAGGGCGGTATCATCCGCAAGGGTGCCAACGCCGATGCCGACCGTCTCCGGGACATCATGGAGGGCGGCTCCGGCACGATCCTGGCGATCGAAGCGGCGGAGCGGGAGAAGACCGGGATCCGGACCCTGAAGGTCAGCTTCAACCGGGTCTTCGGCTACTACATCGAGGTATCCAAGTCCTTCATGGACCAGGTCCCCGCCCATTACGTCCGCAAGCAGACCCTGGCCAACTGCGAGCGCTACATCACCCAGGAGCTGAAGGAGCTGGAAGACCAGGTCCTCACCGCAAAAGACCGGCTCACCGCCCTGGAATACCAGCTGTTCTCCCAGCTGCGGGAGCATCTTAGTGCCCAAGCCGCCCGGGTCCAGCAAAGCGCCGCCGCCGTTGCGGCAGCGGACACCCTGTGCAGTCTTGCCACTGTGGCCGTCCAGCGGGGCTATTGCCGCCCAGAGATCAGTCTTAGCGGCGAGCTGTCCATCACCGATGGCCGCCACCCGGTGGTGGAGGTGATGCTGAAAGACAGCCTCTTCGTCCCCAACGACACCCGCCTGGGAAAGGCGGACCATCAGGTATCCATCATCACCGGCCCCAATATGGCGGGTAAATCCACCTATATGCGCCAGGTGGCCCTGATCGTCCTCATGGCCCAGATGGGCTCCTTCGTCCCGGCGAAAGCCGCCAAGCTTGGCATCGTGGACCGGGTCTTCACCCGGATCGGCGCCAGCGACGATCTGGCCTCCGGGCAGTCCACCTTCATGGTGGAGATGTCGGAGGTGGCCTCGATCCTGAAGCACGCCACCTCCCGCAGCCTTCTGATCCTGGACGAGATCGGCAGAGGCACCTCTACCTACGATGGCATGGCGATCGCCCGCTCCGTCCTGGAGTACGCCGCCAGCCCCAAGCGTCTGGGAGCCAAGACCCTCTTCGCCACCCATTACCACGAGCTTTCCACCATCGAAGCAGAGCTTCCCAACGTGAAGAATTACAATATCGCCGTGAAGAAGCGGGGCGACCAGATGATCTTCCTGCGGAAGATCGTCCCCGGTGCCACCGACGACAGCTACGGCGTGGAAGTAGCCAAGCTGGCAGGTCTGCCGAAGGTGGTGATCGACCGTGCCAGAGAGATCCTTTCCGATCTGGAGAGCCAGAACGGTGTCCAAAAAACCGTGACCGCTCCGGAGCCGGAGGATCAGATCTCCATGCTGGATCTTCGTTCCCAGCAGGTCTGCGACGCTCTAAGCGCCCTGACGGTGGAGACTCTGACCCCCATCGAAGCCATGAACGAGCTGTATAAGCTAAAACGTATGCTTGACTGATATGCGAAACAAATCCTTACCTATCGGCCTGACCCGCCCGGAATTCGACTGGGGCACCCGCTACCTGCTGTTCCAGCTGGTGTTCCTGCCCAGCATCCTGTCCCTGCTGCTGAGCCGCCTGATCCCAGGCTTCAACAGTGCCCATCTGAATTTCGCCTATTTCACCGTGAACTTCCTGGCGGTGGTGTGGATCTTCCGGAGCTTCCTTGCCCGATCGCTGCACCAGATACGAGAGCGCAGCGTCAAGATCCTCCTTTACGCCCTGGGAGGCTTCGCCGCCTACCAGGTCCTGACCTTCGCCATGAATCTTCTGACTGCATGGTTGATGCCTGACTTTTTCAACGTCAACGACGCCAGCATCGCCGTCACCACGACACAGTCCTTCTGGCTCATGGCGATCGGCGTGGCCGTGCTGGCCCCGGTGACAGAGGAGCTTTTTTACCGAGCCCTCCTGTTCGGCACCCTCCATCGCCGCAGCCGGCTCCTGGCCTACACCGCCTCGGTGCTGGTATTCGCCTCGATCCACATCTCCGGCTACATCGGCTACTATGCCTGGGACCATCTCCTGCTTTGCTTCGCGCAATACATCCCCGCCGGACTGGTCCTGGCCTGGACCTACGAGCAAAGCGGCAGCATCTTCGCCCCCATCGCCATCCACATCGCCGTCAACACCATCGGAATATCGTCCATGAGGTGATATTTATGCCAAAGATCATCCAATTATCCCCCCATATCGCCAATCTGATCGCCGCCGGTGAGGTGGTGGAGCGTCCCGCCAGCGTGGTCAAGGAGCTGCTGGAAAACGCGGTGGACGCAGGAGCCGCCAAGATCACCGTAGAGATCCGGGACGGCGGCATGACCTTCCTCCGTGTCACCGACGACGGCTGCGGCATGGCCCCCGAGGATGCCCGGACCGCGTTCCTGCGCCACGCCACCAGCAAGCTGCGCACCGCGGAGGACCTTTCTTCCATCGTCACCATGGGCTTTCGCGGCGAAGCCCTGGCGGCCATCGCCTCCGTCAGCCGCATCGATCTGATGACCAAGACCGCCGGATCTCTCACCGGCATCAGCCTCTACCTGGAGGCTGGCCAGATCCAGGAGGAAACGGAAGTGGGCTGCCCCGACGGCACTACTATCATAATAAGGGACCTATTCTTCAACCCCCCCGCCCGGATGAAATTCATGAAGTCCGACTCGGTGGAGGGCAGCCGGGTCACCACTGCTGTGCAGCTGCAGGCCCTGGCCCACCCGGAGGTGGCCTTCACCTTCATCCGGGACGGCAAACAGATCCTCTCCACCCCCGGCAAAGGTGGCCTGGAAGCGGCGGTCTACTGCGTCTATGGCAGAGAATGTGCCAAAATGGTGGCAGTGGACAGCCGCTGGGAGGACTACTCCCTGTCCGGTTACGTCAGCAAACCCACCGATTCCCGCCCCAGCCGCAATCTTCAAACCTTCTTCGTAAACGACCGGCCGGTGAAGTCCAAACTACTGATCGCGGCCCTGGAGGAAGCCTATCGCAACCAGATCATGGTGGGCAAATTCCCCGCCTGCGTCCTGCACCTGCGTCTTCCCGCCACCGCCGTGGACGTGAACGTCCACCCGGCAAAAACCGAGGTGAAGTTCCTCTCTGAAAAAGCCGTCTTCGACTGCGTCCACTACGGCGTCCTGGCCGCCCTGAACAAGACCCCCGACCGCCCCCAGGTACAATTCAAAAAACAAGATCCCCAAGCCCTCCCCTCTGGGGAGGGTGCCCCGAAGGGGCGGGAGAGGGCCCCGCAGGGGCAACTGTCCCCCAACAACGATGCCATCGCCAGGAGCGAAGCGACGTGGCGATCTCCAACCGATCCGCAGTCTCCCAAAAAAGAGGACTTCTTCCGCACCATGACCCCCGCGGAATACAAGACCTTCGCCTCTGCGATCCAAAACGCTCCCCAGCCCAAGCCGGAAGCGGCGGTGGCCACCATCTCCAAGCTGGAACACCCCACGCCCCTGCCCCTGCGGGACCACGCGATCCTCCCCCAGCCCGCCCCCAACGTCGATGTAGGGCGAGGGCATACCCTCGCCGCTCCGGCTCCGACCCCGGAGCCGGACCACCCCACCTGTCATCGCGAGGAGCAACGCGACGTGGCGATCTCCACAGAAAACGCGCCCACCCCCGAACAAACCGCCCTCCCCATGCCACCGGAGACCACCTGGCGCATGGTAGGCGAGCTATATAGCTCCTACATCATCGTCCAGGAGGGGGACGACGCCTTCCTGATCGACAAGCACGCCGCCCACGAGCGGATCCTCTTCGACAAGCGGAAGGCGAACCAGGAAGCGATCACCCCCCAAGCCCTCCTGACTCCGATCCCCGTCCGCCTCAACCCCGACGCCGCCGCCCAGCTGCTTTCCAACAGAGCGCTTCTGGAGGAGCTGGGCTTCGAGATCGACGAATTCGGCGAAAACACCGTCCTCCTGCGCCAGATCCCCATGGACCTGTCCCCCGACGATGCCGCCGAGGCAGTGGAGGCTCTCTCCGCCGACCTCTTGAACGGCCGCCACGACACCAAGGACACCGTCCGTGACGAGATCCTCCACACCGTGGCCTGCAAAGCCGCCATCAAAGCCGGCTGGCACACCGACGAACGAGAACTCCTGGCCCTTGTGAAGCAAGTCATGTCCCGTGACGACCTAAAATACTGCCCCCACGGCCGCCCCATCTGCGTCACCCTCAGCAAAAAGCAGCTGGAAAAACAATTCAAACGCACCTAACTCCCACAAAAAAGCCCTCCCTTTTGGCAATGTCATTAAGTTAACGAAAGGTACGCATCACAAGCCTCCCCTTTGAGGGGAGGTGGGCCGCCAAAGGCGGCTCGGAGGGGTGTGTGATCAGCGTAGCTGATCACCAAAAGCGTGCGACCCACGCTTTTGAAACCCCCTCAGTCAGCTTCGCTGACAGCTCCCCTACAAGGGGAGCCTTGAGGGCGTACTTAATGACATTGTCCCCTTTGGGGAGGGTGCCCGAAGGGCAGAGAGGGCCGCGCAGCGACAACCATCAAGGAGAAATATATGGAACGACTGATCGGCACACGTTTTAACAGGATATACCGCTGTCTGGACATGATGTGTCTGGATTTGGGAGAGGACCTGGTCTTTTTTAAACTGGAGGATGACCACGACACCGCACCACAGCGCTCCCCCCAGTTTTCCCTTCATTTCCAGACCCAATGGCGATTCCTTCAAAACGACACGATCCTCCTTGGCAGCCGGGACATCTACGAACCCTTCTGCGAAACCGTGGACGACGACTGGCGATACGACATCCCCGGCAGGCCAGACGAGGAGAGCAGCGTTTTCGATGTAAAAAGGAGGCTCCTCACCCATCGGCTTACAGATTCCCATGTCACCAACGCCACTGTGTCCCCGGTGGGCGATGTCCTGATCAGGTTTTCCAACGGTATCCAATTGATGTCATTCACCCCCGCCTCCCGTGTAGACGAGGAATGGAGACTGATCGACTTCGCGCAGGACGAACAT
Organism: Oscillospiraceae bacterium; assembly: GCA_017456045.1. Taxonomy (GTDB): domain Bacteria; phylum Bacillota; class Clostridia; order Oscillospirales; family Oscillospiraceae; genus Faecousia. The sequence goes on along the minus strand of JAFTKE010000083.1, from coordinate 1,277 downwards.
ATCATCTTCCGTGAAATTTGACATACGATCTTTGCTCCGTCAGCAGACCCAATGTGCCGAAGGGCAGAGAGGGCCGCGCAGCGGCAAGCCTCCCTTGGTGCCCTTACAACATACTGTGAGGTGACTGTCTATGCACAACATCATCTGCATCGCCGGACCCACCGCCTCCGGCAAGACCGCTCTTGCGGTAGAACTGGCGAAAGAATTTGGCGGCGAAGTGATCTCCTGCGACTCCATGCAGGTCTACCGCCGCATGGACATCGGCACCGCCAAGCCCACAGAAGAAGAAAAACAGGGCATCCCCCACCATATGCTGGACGTAGCGGACCCTGACGAAGACTTCTCTGTCAGCCGCTATTGCGCCATGGCAGGTCCCATCCTGGAGGACATCCTGGCCCGTGGCAAGACCGCGATCATCGCCGGGGGCACCGGGCTGTATATGGACTCTCTGATCCGTGGCAACGACTTCGCCCCATACCCCGCCACCGGCCGCCGGGAAGAGCTGGAAGAAAGAGCCGACCGAGAAGGTATCCAACCCCTCATGGACTGGCTCCGGGAGATCGACCCCACCGCCGCCGCTCGGCTCCACCTATCCGACCGCAAGCGGATCATCCGTGCTCTGGAGGTCTACTTAGAGACCGGCGAGACCATCACCGCCCACGATCTCAGGACCCAGGCTATCCCCCCCAAATATACGCCCCTCTGGCTGGGGCTGAACTTCGCAGAGCGGAGCGAACTATATCGCCGGATCGATCTACGGGTGGATCTGATGCTGGAAGCGGGTTTGGTCGCCGAGATCCAAGCCCTCCTTGCCAGTGGCATCCCGCCCAAATGCACCGCCATGCAGGCGATCGGCTACAAAGAATTCGTCTCTGCCCTGGATGGCAATGGAACGATCCAGGAGGCCGCCGCCCAAGTCCAGCAATCCTCCCGCCGCTACGCCAAGCGCCAGCTGACCTGGTTCCGCCGGAACCAACGCATGAACTGGCTGATCCGGGACCGGGAGGATATTTTAGAAAAGGCCCGACGGCTTATTCAGGAAACCGACAATTGAATCGTGTTATGATGTATGCATCCCAAAAGAAAGAGGTCATACATATGTCAGACACATTGAATCTACAGGACGCCATCCTCAATGAGGTGCGCCGGGAACGGGTCCCGGTGACGCTGTTTTTGATGAATGGCTTCCAGCTCCGTGGTATCATTACGGGCTTCGACAGCTTCGTGGTGGTGCTGGTGACCGATGGCAAGCAGCAGATGATCTACAAGCACGCCAT
>JAFTKE010000082.1 GCA_017456045.1 Oscillospiraceae bacterium | reverse complement strand
TGTGGGGCACCCCCCTCATAAATGAGGGGGGCAAGGGGTGTGCAGTATCTGCGCGGGGGATCAGGGATATCCCTCGCTCCCCTTAACGGCTGATGACCTTCCCCAAAAAGCAACACCGCCTGCCATCACGGCAGGCGGTATGTCATTCAATTGGCTCCATGCACCAGGCTCACGATCGCTTCTGCCAGCACCGGGACAGCCCGCATGGCTTCCTCGTGGGTGTTGCCCGCGGAGCCGATCTCCGCGATCAGGGCACCGGGGCTCAGGTCATGGTTGAACCGGGATCCCCGCAGGTTGATCGCCCGCTCCACGCCGGGGCAGACCCGATGGATCGCCACCTGCAGCTTCTCTGCCAGGGCCATATTGGTCTGCCAGTTGGGGTGGTTCAGCCCCGTAGCATTGGTGCCCACCACCAGCATCACCTGGGCGGAGGGCTTCCCATCCACGGTGGCAGAGGTGGCCCACTGGGTGCCGTCCTGGTATTCCGCCGCGTCACGATGCAGGTCCAGCACCAGCTGGATCGAGGGGTACTTCTTCAAATACTCCTGCACCGCCACCCGGGAATTGTCGTAGGAATCGTTGTAGTCGTTCAGATCGTGGAGCGTCCGGTCATGGATCACCGAGATCCCCGCCTCGGTCAGCAGCCTTGTCAGCTCATCGCCGATGGAGAGCATATTGTACCGCTCGTCCTTGGTGCGGAACTCGCCGCCGAACTCCTCATACTGGCTGTCCTGAGTGGGCATGAACGCCTCCGTGCCATGGGTGTGGAGGATCAGGACCGTGGGCTCGTCCCCGGTCAGATCCCAGTTCAGTTCCTGGGTCAGCAGGGTAGTCAGATCCGGCCGCAGCTTACAGCCATAGTTCACCGACACATACTGGGCGTCCTCCTCCGTGAAGATGGCACGCTCCACCGGGAGCTGCGGCTGGGTGGGCTCCGTAGGCTCCGTGGTCTCAGAAGGCTCGGTGGACTCCTGAGAGGGCTCTGTGGACTCGCTGGGCTGGGTCTGCTCCTGCTCTGGCGCCCGCCCAGTCTCTGCTGATATCAAAAAAGATGCCAACCGTGGGTAGGAGAAGATGGAATCTCCATCGGCGAACACCGCGCCCAGGATGAGCCGCAGCAAAATCGCCAGCACGATCGCCAGGGCCCCCACTTTTTTGGCTTGATCTTTATCCCTCATAGTCGATCTCCTGTGGAGGCTTCCACTTGGGCCTGCTGCGCAGATCCTCCCGAAGCCTCAGAAAAAATTCCTTCAGTAATGCGGCGCATTCCGCCTCCCGGACCCCCCGCACCACCTGAGGATGGTGGTTGAAGCCCATGGAGAACAGATCACACACACTGCCGCAGCAGCCTGCCTTGGCGTCCGCCGCCCCGTAGATCACCTTGGGGATCCGGGCATTGACGATGGCACCGGCGCACATGGGGCAGGGTTCCAATGTCACATACAAGGTGCAGTCCCACAGCCGCCAGCCCCCCAGGGTCTTGCAGGCATCAGCGATGGCCTCGATCTCTCCATGGCCCAGGGCGGTCTTGGCAGTCTCCCGCCGGTTCCGGCCTCTGCCCACGATCTGACCTCGCCGGACGATCACGCAGCCAACGGGGACCTCTCCCTCCGCTGCCGCCTCTCTGGCCAGCTCCAGCGCCTGATCCATATAAAAAAGATCATCCATCGAAATGCCACCTCGATACACAATGATACCCCGATCACCCGCGGTTTGTCAAGGGCAATGATATATACCACACTACAGTGTGAACTTCCCGGGTAGCAGCTGGCTTAGGGTGTATGTTTCACAGGTGCCGTTGGGGCCGGCCAGGTGGATCTGGAACGTTCCATCACAAAATTCCGCCATCACCTGGCGGCAGATGCCGCAGGGCGGGCAAAAGTCGCGGATCTTGCCGCCCGGTCCGCCGCAGATGGCGATGGCGGTGAAGTCCCGATGTCCCTGGGCCACCGCCGTGAAGAAAGCGGTACGCTCGGCGCAGTTGGTGGCCCCATAGGAGGCGTTCTCGATGTTGCAGCCGGTGTACACGCTGCCGTCCGCGCACAGCAGCGCCGCTCCAACGTGGAACCCGGAATAGGGCGCATAGGCCCGTGCCATGGCGTCCATAGCCATGGCGATCAGCTCCTCCCGCTCCATCATGCCTTCCCTCCTTTGCGGTAGATCAGCCCATCCAGCACTGTCAGCAGCTTTTGGAAAAGCACCGCCAGCACCAGGGTCAGGCCAAAGGATATCGCCAGATACAGATATTTATTCTCGAAATGTCCCCGCAGCGCGATCATAGGGATCCGCTGCAGGATATAGATCTCAAAGGTATACTTCCCCAGGAAGGTCAGGACCGGGTTCCCCACCCGGATCACCATGGTGCCATACAGCACCGTCAGGGCGAAGGCCACCGCCATCCCTTCCCGCCAGATCAGACCGCTCTGAAGCTTGAAGCACAGCAGGAAGATCCCGCCCCACACCGCCAGCGCCAGCCAGGGGAGCAACGGTCTCTTTTTCAGCGGAGCCTCCAGCTCCTGCTGATACAGCCCGTACCAGATCCCGGCGGGGTAGACCAGGGCCGTATCATACCACCAGATGCCCTTGGTCTGCTTCATGATAAGGATATAGCCCATCGCCATCACCGTCACCCCCACCGCCGCCAGCCAGCGATGCCGCCGGAACACGGTGAAGCTCAGCCAGGTGGCCAGATACATGACCAGGGTGGCGAAGATGTACCAATTGCTGTTGCCGATGGAGTCCCACCCGGTGAAGGACAGTGCGATCCGCGTGCCGCCATAGTCCTTGCCCATGCAAAGGGCCAGGATCACATACAGCGCCACCGCCAGGGCGAAGTGATACCACACCTTGAACAGCCGCTGCCATGGGAGCCCCCGGACATAGCTCTGCCCCTTGCTCAGGATCGACCGGGCGATGCCGTAGCCGGAATAGAACAGGAAGGGCACCACGATCAGCTGGTCCAGGCGGCTGTCCACCGCCCGGAAGATCCCGTCCCAATGGCCTGCCGGGATGTAGTCCACGGTGTGCCGCAGGAACACCAGCAGCACGAAAAAGCCATTGACCGCCCCGGTCTGCGCCCTGGACAGATGCCCATCATCCTTCCGAAGTCCAAGACCCCAAAGCCCCAGGATCAGCACCGCCAATAAGACCATGTCCATCAGCTCGGATCCTCCTTCAGGATCTCACCGGCGAAGCTGGTGCCGGGGCAGTCCAACGGTACGTCCAGAAGCTCCGCCACCGTGGCGGCGATATCGGCGAAGGTGGTCCGGGTGCCCAGGTCCACAGGGCGTACCCCTTTCCCCAGCACCAGCAGCGGAACATATTCCCGGGTATGGTCCGTGGTGGCGGTGTAGCCCGGGTCACAGCCGTGGTCGGCGGTGATGATCACCAGATCCTCCTGGCCCAGTGCCTCCAGGAAGCCAGGGAGCCAGGGATCGAAAGCCGTCAGGGCTTTGGCATAGCCGTCGATGTCCCGGCGGTGGCCGTAGAGCATATCGAAGTCCACCAGATTGATGAAGCACAGGCCTCGGAAGTCCTGCTTCCCGTAATGCAGGGCATGGGCCATGCCGTGGGCGTTGCTCTCATTATACACATGCTCCGTGATGCCGCGGCCGGCGAAGATGTCGAAGATCTTCCCCACGGCGATCGAGGAAAGCCCAGCCGCCGCCACCGCGTCCAGCAATGTATCCTTGGGAGGCTCCAGGGAGAAGTCGTGACGTGCCGCTGTCCGGACGAAGGAGCCAGGCTGGCCCACGAAGGGCCGGGCGATCACCCGTCCCACGCCGTGACGGCCTTGCAAGATCTTCCGAGCGATCCGGCAATACTCGTAAAGCTGCTCCACTGGGACGATCTCCTGGTGAGCCGCGATCTGGAACACGGAATCGGCGGAGGTATACACGATCAGATCCCCTGTTTCCATATGTTCCTTGCCATAGGCCTCGATCACCTTGGTGCCGGACCAGGGAGCATTGGCCAGGACGCTCCGCCCGGTGGCTTCCCGGAAGGGGGCCAGCACCTCCTCCGGGAACCCATCAGGATAGGTGGGCAACGGGTCCGGCGACACGATCCCGGCGATCTCCCAGTGACCGATGGTGGTGTCCTTCCCCATAGACCGCTCCGCCAGCCGTCCGTAAGCGGCAGTGGGCGCGTGGGACTCGGGGAGGTAGTCGATCCCTTCGATGTTCCCAAGCCCGGCAGCGATCAAATTGGGGATATGGAAATGATCCGATCCGGCGCAGGAACGCAGGGTATCCACCCCCACGTCCCCAAACTGCTCAGCATCCGGCAACGCCCCGATGCCGAGAGAATCCAAGACGATCAGGAAAACACGTTTCATGGAAGTCACCTCCGATAAGATGATAGATCTGGCGTAGAGACCTACTTCCCCTCCATGGCCACAGCCACGTCCAGGGCCACCTGCATCATTTGGGTGAAGGCAGTTTGGCGCTCGTGGCTGGTGGTCTCCACGCCCTTGAGGACGTGGTCGGAGATCGTGCAGATACACAGGGCCCGCTTGCCATAGCGGGCGGCGTTCATGTACAGTGCCGCCGCCTCCATCTCCAGGGCCATGACGCCCATCTTTTTCAGGGCATAGACGCTGCTGAGCCCCTCCGGCACGCCGACGTGATCGCCATAGAACACGTCGGAAGAATTGACGTTGCCCACGTGGTACTTGGCACCAAGGTCTTCACAGGCAGTCACCGCCTCCTTCAAAAGCTCGTAAGAAGCGATGGGGGCGAAGGTGCCGGGGATGTGGAACTGGTGGGCGAAATTGGAGTCCGTACAAGCCCCCTGGGCCAGCACGATGTCGTATAGGTCGATATGGTCCTGGATGGATCCGGCGGAGCCCACCCGGATGATGTTCTCCACGCCGTAGCCATTGTACAGCTCGTGGGAGTAGATACCGATGGCGGGCATACCCATGCCGGAGGCCATGACGGATACCTTCACGCCCTTGTAAGTACCGGTATAGCCCTGGACGCCCCGGACGTCGTTGACCAATACCGGGTCAGTCAAGAAATTCTCGGCGATGAATTTGGAACGCAAGGGATCTCCCGGCATCAGGACGGTCTTGCCGAAATCCCCGGGAGCGGCAGAAATGTGAGGGGTGGGTGTTGTGAACATATTGGTCGCCTCCTTACTATCGTAGGGTGGGGGCATGCCCCCACCGCCGCAACTCCGTAGGATCTGCGGTCTTTTGGCTTCACGATGATCGCCCTGGTGGGCGATGTGATCTCGCTATGCCAGATCACCGGCGGAGGCATGCCTCCGCCCTACATAAGCTCACGCTTCTTTTGCTATCCTGACGATCCTGCTGGTGCCCAACCGGTGGGCGCCCAGCTCCAGGAACTTCTCCGCGTCGGCCAGGCAGGCGATGCCGCCGGCGGCCTTGATCTTCACATGGGGCGCCACATATTTGGCGAAGAGGGCGATGTCTTCGAAGGTGGCCCCGCCGGTGGAGAAGCCGGTGGAGGTCTTGATGAAGTCCGCCCCGGACACCGACACCACATGGCACATCTGGATCTTCTCTTCCTCCGTCAAAAGGCAGGTCTCCACGATCACCTTCAGGATCTTGTCCCCACAGGCGGCCTTGACGGCGGCGATCTCGTCCCGGATCTCATCGAACCGTCCATCTTTTATCCAGCCAAGGTCCGCCACCATGTCCACCTCGTCGGCTCCGTTGGACACGGCGTCCATCGCCATGAAGCACTTGGCGGCGGTGGTGTCGTAGCCATTGGGGAACCCGATCACGGTGCAGATCGGCAGCTTGTTCCCCACATAGAGCTTGGCCTGTCGGACGTAGGACGCCGGGATACACACCGATGCGGTGCCGAACCGGATCCCATCATCGCAGATGGCCTGGATCTCGGCCCAGGTGGCGGTAGGGGAGAGCAGAGTGTGATCGCATTTGGAAAGGATGTGAGAAAGCTCCATAAAGACGCTCCTTTTTGTAGTCTACCTTCATTATAGCGAAAAAAAGAGGGATATGCAAGACAATGGTGACGGCCCGGTCCATCTACTGACAAAGTCATCCCGGGGATGATATTTGAATATACCCCAAGGGATCGCCACACCCCCAAAGGGGAGGGCTTTGGAAACGCCAACGACGATCGTGATCCTCGACACGCTGAAGAGCCGCCTTGCGGCGGCTCTTGGAGATATTCAGGCGTTCTTGGAAGCCTTGCGCAGCTTCCGCTCTTCCTTGGTGCGGCCGAAGCGCTCCAGCTCCGGGACCAGGATCAGGCAGATCAGGGCCGCAGTGAAGCCACCGTTGTACAGGCAGTAGCCACCGTGGAGGGTAGGCACCGAGGTCACCAGGATGTAGTGCATGGAGCCCGCCAGGATGCCGAAGCCCCAGCCGTACTTGTCAGCGATCGGGCTCAGGCCGTTGGCGTAGCACAGTCCCACCACGATCGCCTGGGCATTGACCATGCCGGCGAAATCGCCGCCGGTGAGCATGGAGATGCCCCAGAACGCCAGACTGGAAATCACATAGCCCACCATGATCGGCCAGACATTGCCGGGATGGGAGCCAGAGTTGCAGCAGGCCAGCATACAGAAGATGATGCCGAAGGTGATGCCATTGAAGGTGGCCCCCACCAGAGAGTAGTAGGCCAGGATGCACAGGCCGTACACGCCCGCGTTCATCAGGAACCCGGCGTTGCCATAAGTGCCCTGGATATCAGTGACCTGGGCAGGGTCCCGAAGGATCTGCCAGTAGTCCTTGGGCTTGCAGCCCATGAAGTAGGCCACCACCACCATGGTGCCGAACACCAGACCGCAGAAGATGGCGCAGATCGCTCTGCTGGCCACCTGCAGCGTCTCAGCAGCAGGAGCAGCGGGCAGGGCCACGCCCTGGGTCTTATACAGCATGGCCTGGAGGAAGAACGCCATCATGCCGATGGGCAGGGCGGCGGAATACAGGTCGAAGCCCTTATGGACCTTGGGAGAATGGGCCAGGCCCGCCGGAAGCAGGAAGCCGATCCCCAGGCCCACCACCAACGCCAGCAGCACGCCGGGGATGGTGAAGCCCAGCTGCTCACCGGGATAGCGGATCATCAGCTCCGTGATCAGCGGGGCGATGCCGGTGGAGAACAGCAGAGTATTGACATGGGCGCTGATATCCTCCTTCTTGACGAAGCAGTACAGCACCACGCCCAGGAAGCTGGGCCAGATGTTCAGGATATTGATGCCCCAGGAGCCGAAGCCCAGGGTCAGCAGGAAGGCCAAGGTGGAACCGGGATTGATCACGGCACCAGGCAGACAATACAGCGCCGTGGCGATGCCCGCCACCAACGCCATGTTCAAAAAGGTGGCAGCGAAGCCGCCCACAGCAAAATAGTTGGTAGAGATCTTGCTGGGACCGGAAATGATCCGCCACAGACCGGAGAACATATCCGCCCGATCCTTGACGCAGATGGCTCCGATCAGGAAGCACACCGTGATGAAGCCGAAAAACAGCTTCATGAAGGTCTTCTGGGGCATAGCTTGCAGCTTTTTCATACATACACCTCATTTTTATATTTCCTCCGGGATGGAGGGAGCCTGTGAAAAAAGGGCGATCCGGTATCCCAGATCGCCCAGACGGTCGGCAGAGATCTCCCACACTCCACAGCGGTCAGCCCGCTCATACCCGTCAGTCATGTGGGATACTACCATCATAGTTTATATTTTCCGCTTTGTCAAGAAGAAAGACTCCCTCCTGGCGATGACATGGTTTCACGACACGCCGTATGCAAAGTCGCCGACCCGCCCGGCGATGCGTCAGCATCGCAACGACCGCAGGTCGTTCGTGTTTCCAAAACCTTTAAATTATCGTTTAGCATTGCGACGAGATGCGGCGGCCGATGGCCGCCGAGCGCCCCGCAGGGGCGCAATGCCTTCCCCCGGGGGGAAGGTGGCCGAGC
>JAFTKE010000003.1 GCA_017456045.1 Oscillospiraceae bacterium | reverse complement strand
CCGTTCGACCAATAGTAGGTGGCGTTTTCGCCCCAATCAGCAGGAAGATCTGCCTTGCCCAATGCGATCGCGCCGCCGGAGCTGGTCCGGTTCAGCACATCCCCATTGTCCGCCTTACATTTGCTGAAGCTGTTCCGGACCAGCTGCAGCAGATCGATCTGCGCTTCCACGCTGATACCGCCGCCCATACCGCCGGATGTGCTGCATGATGTGAACGTATTGTCCTTGATCGTAAGCTCATTGATGCAAGAGTATTGCTTCTTATCACCTGCGGCACTCATCCATCTGGTTTCGACATAGATCGCGCCGCCGCCGTTCATCGCTGTACAGCCAGAGAAACTGCTGTTCTTGATCACCGCTCTGCCGATCGTTCCTCCCAGGAAGAGGGCACCGCCGTTGGAGCCCACATCAGCTGTGTCCGGATGGGTAGCGTGGTTGTTCTTGAATTCGCACCCATCGATCGTCAGCGCCCAAACCTTGCCCAAGATCGCCATAGCACCGCCATCCTGGGCGTCATTACCCAGGAAATGGACATCCGTCAATGTCATGTTCTTAACGTCCACGAACGGATAATTGCCGTTGGAGTTCGCTTCGTTGGTTTCCTGACAGATGTAGATGGCACCGCCATTACCGCCTTTTCCATCCAAGACTTTCGTGGATCTGTTCACGGTATTCTCGAAGGTGACACTGGTCATCGTGATCGAATCCACCGTATCTCCTTCGCAGAAGACGCCGCCATACTCACCGTCCCGAAGGGTCACGTTGGACATGGTCAGTGAACTGGCACCTTTATGCAATCTGACCAGCGGATTGGTGGAAGTGAGCGGATAGTCGGGATAGAGTTTCTCAGACTCTACATTGGTCCCCTTACTGGAGCCGTCGATCACCAGCTTCGTGTTGTCCCGTCCCTGCAGCGTCAGCGAGCCGTCCTCCACCAGGAACATGTGGCTGGTATCGACTGCCCGAAGGATACACTCAGTAGCGACGGTACTGCACTCGGGATAATGGGATGCAGGTTTGTCGAAATCGGGGCTGACATAGATGGTCACCTGAGCGCCGCCGGTGATCTTGAACTGCTTGATATTGAACTTGAAGCTCGTAGCGTAATACGCCGGACGAAGCGCGATCTTCATGACCTTGTTCGTGCTGTCCGAGGCGTCGATCGTGATCGTATTATAATGGACGCTCTTATCGTAGTTGTAGATCTTTCGATCATTGTTATTCGAAGTGGTAAGATTACTCAGATCACCGTCACCGTCGGTATACCACACGAACGAGTTGTCAGTTTCCACATAGGTCTTACCATTGTACTTGATCACAGGATGTGTATACGTAGCCGCGTCCTTCACCGTGATATCGTATACCTTGCCATCCTCCAACGTGACCTTCAGGCTCTCAGTGGTCGTGAAGGGCTGCAGCGAGGTCAGCAACCAGTCATCGCCTTGCTTCTCCACTGAGATCAAAGAGTAGTCAGAGAAGGTGACCTCTGCCACATCCTCGATGAATATGGGCATCTCCAGCTCGTCCAACAGCTTCGACAGCAGGATGTCATCCAGACCGTTGATGGAGAAGGGCACGCCGTCAAATTCGAAGTCCACGGTGAATACCGCGAAGGCGGAGAAGCTGTCGGTATCGAACACGATGGTCCCAGCGTCGGTCACATACGCATCGATATAGTCGGCCTGCCCATCGTCGCTGACGTGGACGACATACACCGGCTGATGCTTATGCAGCTTCTGGCCGCTGGGGACGGTCAGCTCCATACGGACCTTGCCGTTGGGCTGCCATTCCATCCCCGCCGCATCCTCAACGGAGATATCATACCGGAACAGCTGCTCCCCAGTATCCTCCCGGGCAGCTGCCATCTCGTCGATGATCGCTTCGACCTCAGGCTTTGCCTCCTGGATCTTCAGGGAACTATCCTCAGGAACGCCCAGCGCGTCCACCGTGGTATCCTCCACAGTGACAGAGGCCTGCCCCACCTCCCGAGGCGGCTCCGGATCGGCAAGCTGTTCCTCCGGACAGGGGTCCTCCTCGTAGCTCTGATCCTCCTCAGCTGACCCAATGGTGATGCTGCCGTCTGGGTTGTAAGTCACATTGGCCCCATCACCAAAATAGATATCATCCGAGCTGATACCGCCCGGGATCTCCATCGCGTAGGCCGCCGGTGCCGCCACGCTGATGAGGGTCATCAGACACAGCAGCAAAGAGATCGTCCTTTTCATCATGCATCCTCCTTCTCGGAATGCTCTCACCCCCAAAGGCTCCCATACCACATCTCCAAAGGGTTAGAACACACCTATTTTATCAATTTTAATTATACACTTAGATATCATAAAATGCAACTCAAATCTCACCCTTTTGTGATCTATATCACTTATCGTTGGACCCCGAACCCCCTGGGGGGCTTGCGTCGAGGCATCAAAAACGCTAAAATACGTTTCAGTACATCCAAGGAGGATACCTATGAAGAAAATGTCCCCTGTCAAAAAGATCACCATCTGCGCCGTCTGCATCGCCCTGTGCTATGTCCTGCCCATGGCGTTCCATACCTTCGGACTGGGCAGCGCCCTATCCCCCATGCATATCCCCGTACTGCTGTGTGCCCTGGTGTGCGGCGGCGGATATGGCATGGTCTGCGGCGTGGTCGGCCCGGTCCTTTCCTGCGTCCTGTCCGGGATGCCTTCGGCCACGGCCCTGATCTCCATGATCCCGGAGCTGATGACCTACGGTCTGGTCTGCGGCCTGTGTATGCACCTGATCCGCACCCGGAACCTGTTCGCCGACCTGTACATCTCCCTGACGATCGCCATGGTGATCGGACGTGTGATCGGCGGCATCGCCAAGGCCCTCTTCTACCTGGGCACCGGCGATCGCTTCACCATCGGCCTGTGGGCCACCAGCTATTTCGTCGGCACCGCCCCCGGTATCGTGGCCCAGCTGATCGTCCTGCCGATCCTGGTATTCACCCTGATGAAAGCCAGAGTCATCCCCGACCGCTATCCAAAAGTCGCCTGATAGGAGCATCCAATGGAAAAGAAAGATATCGCGGCCTTTTTCGACCGCTGCGCTCCCTGGTGGGACGCGGATATGATCCGAAACGAACCGATCATCCAGACTATCCTGGACAACGCCGGCATCCAAGGCCCGATCCACGTCCTTGACGTGGCCTGCGGCACCGGCGTGCTGTTCCCGGACTATATCCAGCGGGGCGCCACCGTCACCGGCATCGACCTCTCCGG
>JAFTKE010000081.1 GCA_017456045.1 Oscillospiraceae bacterium | reverse complement strand
ACTACTTCGTCGATTTTTTCTTGAGCGCCGGAATAATACCGGTTCACCAAGCTGATATATCCCAGGCGCTTCATGTCCTCGTAGCGGAGATCGTAGGCGCGCTTGTTCCGCTTCCCGGTGGCGAGATACCGGATGCAGCTTTGGGCGTACCGGTCGATGACGTGCAGGGAATCGGCTGTGGTGATGGTGGGGAAGTACCATCTGGCCCAGGTCAAGTCGTGATCCTGGCTATGCTCCAGGAGCTTTCGGTTGAATACCTTGATGAAGGCTCTGGCGGCGTGGATGTGTTCCACTCCCTTGCGGTCCCGCCAGCGCATCAGGGCACGGGCCTTTCGGCGCATCTTCCCCTTGAGCTTCTCGATGGAGGCTGGGGCGATGTCGATGATGCCGTCCTGCCAGGAAAAGCCCAGGAAGGTCCACTGCTGTCCCGGCGAGGTCCGGCATTCCTTGGCTGGATTGATGGAAAGTCCCGCATCCGCAAGGTAGCGGTGTATCAGGGAGATATCCTGCTCCAACGCATCCTGGGTGGGGGCGAAGAGGATGATATCGTCGGAATAGCGGGCATAGATCCGATCGCCCCCCGTGAAGATCCGGTCCATCTCTGCAAGGTATAGGTTCGCCAAAAAGGTCGAGAAGGGGGTGCCGGCCATGATACCCTTCCGCTCACGGATCAGCCGGGGGCCATCGTATACGTATGGGTCGTTCAAAAGCGTCTCCAGGAAGCGGTATAGCTTTGGGTCGTCTGCCAGAGCCTCGGACATGATCGGCAGGAGCTGGTCGACAGGGATGGAATTGAAATAGTCGCTGATATCCACCTTGTAGGACCACATCCGGCCGATATCCGGACAGTTGGACAGATAGCGGATCGCGTCCTTGGCACTGAAGCCGCTTCGGAACGAGTATAGGTAAGGGGAAAACAAGTGGTCGTAGTTTCGCAGCAGCAGGAAGGTCAGCAGCTTCAGGACGGTGCCTTCGTCTTTTGGGTAGATGTAGACGATCCGCTTTTTCATACTGTGCATCTTGCTGATGGCGGTACGCCTGGGGCGGGGAAAGGGACATCCCTGGATGATCTGCTGGACGATCGGGCGGTAACGTTGCTGCTGGATGAACTCCGTCAGTTCCTTTTCTTCGCCGGGGGCCAAATGGCCGCTGTCTATTTTATAACGGAGATAACGATGCCATTGACCTTCGTCCATAAGGCTTGTCAGGATGTCCATATCATCACCTCAAAAAATAAAAAACAGAGGGAAAAGGCGTTAAAGCACACCGGGCATCCCGGTGTGGATACCAGACCGTACACAGCCAAGCTACCTGCAAAGCCCTGATAAAGGCTGTGCTGGGTCCGCCGCAGGTGCGATGCGTTTCCCTCTGTTTTTTACATATAGGATCGGCTGGGGCTACCGGAGGGCTTTGCGCACCCGGTCCACCACATAGCCAGCAGCGTTTCGGAATTCCTTGTAGTAGCATTGCGCCGGGATGCCTTGCTTCTCACAGCCCCGGACGGTATCTTCGATGGACTTGTGCCCGAACTGTTTCTTGCTGCACACGATCACAGCCAACACAGGCTGGGGACCGTCCTGGAGCAGAAAGGTCACGGGGGCCGCCTCCGCACCGGAAGCGGGGACACGGTAGTCGCGGCAGATCTGATACTGGGGGAAACATCCCGCCAGGAGCCGCGCGAAATAATCCACTGTGTCGCCCTGGTATGCGTAGGCATCCACAGCGGGGGCACCGGCAGGCACGGGGGTGGCGCAGCCCTGCGTCTGGGCACGGGGCGTAGTGGCGCTTTGGGTAGGAACAGCACGGGAAGTGCCCAGCTTGTCCTCAAGCTTATCCTCCACCAGGTCGAGCAGTCCTTGCTTCGCCTTATCCAGCAGAGCGTTTTTTATCTTGTCGAACAGTCCCATCATCAGACCTCCTTGATATGATCTTGCCCTATTATACCACCGATGCGGACGATCCGCAAGACCGGATCTTGCATCCGAGGGGATCCTGCCTTGATCAGGGGGCAAACTGGCCGATATGGAGGCCGATTTGTGGATATGTGAAAATTCTTAAAACATTTTTGGATTTTTGATAAATTGTGGTTGTCATTTTGGCTGAGTTATATTAAAATAGGGAGGATATGATAGAAGGAGAGGATCAAATGAGTGAGATCAAATATAAACGTATCTTGCTGAAGGTCAGCGGTGAAGCCCTTGCGGGCGAGAAGCACCGTGGACTAGATCACGATATCATCCATTCCGTTTGCCGGGTGATCAAGGAATGCGTCGATCTGGGCGTTCAGGTGGGTGTCGTGATCGGCGGCGGGAATTTCTGGCGCGGTGTGAAGGATGGAGCCGACAAGATGCAGCGTTCCCACGGCGATGCCATGGGTATGCTGGCGACGGTCATGAACTGCATCGCCGTGGCTGATGCCCTGGAGCAGCATGGCGTCAAGGCGAGGGTACTTACCGCTGTTGAGATGAATAAGTTCGCAGAGTATTTCACCCGGGATCTGGCCCATCGCTATTTGAATGAGGGCAAGGTGGTCTTCTTTGCTGCCGGTACCGGCAACCCCTATTTCTCCACTGATACCGGCGCTGTGCTGCGGGGCGTGGAGATCGAGGCGGATGCGATCCTTATGGCTAAGAACGTGGATGGCATCTACTCTGCCGATCCCAACGTGGACCCCACTGCTGTGAAATTCGACGAGCTGACTTATGACGAGGTGCTGGCCCGCCACCTGAAGGCCACGGACACTACGGCCATGACCCTGGCTATGGACAACCATATGACCATGGTATGCTTCGCACTGGCTGACCCCAACAATATCATCCGCGTGATCCGCGGTGAAAAAATCGGAACGACTGTTAAGGAGGACTAAATCATGAGTGTGGATTTCAAGGAATATGGTAGACGGATGGAGAAGTCTCTGGAGCATTTGGCAGAGGAGTTCGGCGCTGTCCGTGCCGGTCGTGCCAATGCAAAGGTCCTGGACCGCATCACTGTTGAATATTATGGTAGCGAGACCCCGCTGAACGGCGTGGCCACCATCTCTTCTCCGGATGCACGGACTCTTGTGATCTCTCCCTGGGACACCAAGCTGCTCAAGGACATCCAGAAGGCTATCCAGAGTTCTGAGCTGGGCATCAATCCCCAGAACGATGGCCGTGTGATCCGTCTTGTGTTCCCTCAGCTGACGGAGGAGCGCCGTAAGGATCTGACCAAGCAGGTCAAGAAGTATGCCGAGGAGGCCAAGGTGGCCATGCGGAACATCCGCCGGGACGGCATGGACTATGTCAAGAAGCTGAAGAAGAATTCTGAGATCACTGAGGACGATCAGAAGAAGGCCGAGAAGGATCTGCAGGATATGCTGGACAAGTATATCAAGCGGGTCGACGAGGCCCTGGCTGCCAAAGAAAAAGAACTGATGGCGATCTGATGCTGTCGAAAGCCATTGGAGGCGTCATGCCTCCAATGGTTTATGACTATGATTAGAAGGGGTGCTGATGATGGCACTTTCTATGGATGATAAACGAAGCGTTCCCCGGCATATCGCGATCATCATGGATGGGAACGGACGCTGGGCGAAGAATAAGGGGTTGCCCCGTACTGCCGGACACAAGGCCGGCGGTGAGACTTTTCGGCGCATCGCCAACTACTGCCGGGACATCGGCGTGAAGTATCTGACGGTGTACGCATTCTCTACGGAGAATTGGAAGCGCTCTGAGGAAGAAGTGGGCGGTATCATGCTGCTGCTGGAGCGCTATTTGACGGAGGCCCTTCGTGATATGGAGAAGAATGGCGTTTGCTTCCGCTTCTTCGGTGATCTGAGTCGGCTCAGACCCAAGCTTCGCAAGCTGTGCGAGGATGCCGAAGCACGGTCCTCTCAGTATCACGATGTGCAGGTGAATTTTTGTCTCAACTACGGCGGTCGGGATGAGATCATCCGGGCTGCCCGTGCCTTTGCCGCAGACGTAGCCGCCGGGAAACGGTCGGCGGATAGTCTGACGGAGGCTGATTTCGACAACTATCTCGATTCCGCCGGTGTCCCTGATCCGGAACTGGTGATCCGCCCCTCCGGTGAGATGCGGACCAGCAATTTCCTGCCTTGGCAGAGCGCCTACTCGGAATTCGTGTTCATGAACGTCCTTTGGCCGGATTTCATGCCGGAGCATTTGGACGAAGCGATCGAAGAATACCACCGCCGGGAACGGCGATTTGGAGGTGCGTGAGAGTCTATGTTGAAACGGATCATCGTGGCGCTGATCTTGGCGCCGATCTTGGTATATGTGGTACTGTTCGCACCTGTGATCGTTACCGCGTTATGCGCCGGCTTTTTCTGTGCGTTCGCTGCTTTTGAGCTTCTGTATAAGACTGGTCTGGTGAAGAACGTACGGATGGTGGCCTACTCCATGCTCACGGCGTTTTTGGTGTGTTTGTGGAGCTATTTTGGTTGTTCCCGTATCGTGGCGGTCCTTGGGCTGCTGGTCTTCTATATGCTCCTGTTCGGGGAGATCATGCTCTCTCAGCTTAAGATCCCCTTCTCTCAGGCGGCTATGTGTCTGGTGGCTGGGGCAGTGATCCCCTTCTTCTTCTCCGGACTGGTGCGGATCTTGTGCGTGAGCTATGGAAGATATTTCATCATGCTTCCCTTCGTGGCGGCGTTCATGCCGGATATCGGTGCATACTTCGTTGGTGTGCTGTTCGGCAAGCATAAGCTTTGTCCTCTGATCAGCCCTAAGAAAACAGTGGAGGGTTTGATCGGCGGCATCCTCTTCGGCGTGCTGGGATTGGTGGCTTATGGCGCGATCTTGCAGTTCCTGTTCGATCTGTCTGTGAATTATTGGTTCGTGGTGATCATTGGTCTTACTAGCTCTGCATTCAGCGTGTTTGGCGATCTGAGTTTTTCTGTGATCAAGCGGCAGACTGGGATCAAGGACTATGGTGACCTGTTCCCTGGACATGGTGGTGTTTTGGATCGCTTCGACTCGGTGATCATCGTGACGCCCCTGATCGAGGTGCTGCTGTCTCTGATCCCAATGGTCAGCTAAGGAGAGTTGCAGAATGGTCAAATGTGTTAGCATTTTAGGCTCTACCGGGTCGATCGGTCGGCAGAGCCTGGATATCATCAGCCGCATGGATGTGAAAGTTGCGGCTTTGACGGCTGGGACCAGCGTAGAACTGATGGCACAGCAGTGCCGCCAGTTCCTGCCGGAGCTTGCTGTGATGGCTTCGGAAGAGGCGGCCAACGCGCTGTCTGAGCAGATCCACGATCTTCCTATCCGAGTCTCTTGGGGCCAGGAAGGCCTGATCCAGGCAGCTGTTATCGACAGCGCTGATTGCGTGATCACTGCGGTGGTAGGCATGGTCGGCTTGAAACCTACGCTGGCCGCCATCCGGGCGGGGAAGAGGATCGGTCTTGCCAACAAGGAGACGCTGGTCTGTGCCGGTGAGCTGGTGATGGCGGAGGCTGAAAAGTATGGCACCGAGATCATCCCGGTGGACTCCGAGCATTCCGCGATCTATCAGTGCCTCATGGGTGTGAAGGATCCCAAGGAGATCAAACGGTTGATCCTGACCTGCTCCGGCGGTCCTTTCTTCGCACTGGAGAAGGAGCAGCTGAAAACGGTCACCAAGGCCGACGCGTTGAAGCATCCCAATTGGAAGATGGGTGCTAAGATCACCATCGACTGTGCTACCTTGATGAACAAGGGGCTGGAGGTGATCGAGGCCATGCGCCTCTACCGACTGCCTGTGGAGCAGGTGGATGTGGTGATCCATCGTCAGAGCATCGTGCATAGCATGGTGGAGCTTGTGGATGGCGCGGTGATGGCTCAGATGGGCGCGCCGGATATGCGTCTGCCGATCCAGCTTGCTTTGACTTATCCGGAACGGACGGTTTGCCCGGTGGATCCGCTGGATCTTTGTAAATGCGGTGCCCTGACCTTCTGCGAGCCGGATACGGAGAAATTCCCCTGTCTTGCGCTGGCCCGTCGCTGTGCTAAGATGGGTGGTACCGCCTGTGCTGTCATGAACGGTGCCAACGAAGAGGCGGTGGCGCTGTTCCTGGACGATAAGATCGGGTTTTATGATATCTACGATCTGGTAAGCAGGGCGGTGGAGGAGGTCCCCCATGTGGAGGAGCCGACTTTGGAAGATATTTTAGAGGCGGACCGCCTGGCGCGGGCCTGCGTCAGAGATCATATTCGAGCATAGCGAGGAAACCGATGGCTATCATATTTGCGATCCTTATTTTTAGTTTGCTGATCTTCGTCCATGAGCTGGGGCATTTCTTGGCGGCGAAGGCTTCCGGTGTCCGGGTGAACGAGTTTTCCATGTTCATGGGGCCCACCATCTTCAAAAAGCAGGTGGGGGAGACGTTGTATTCCATCCGTTGCATCCCGATCGGCGGCTTCTGCGCCATGGAGGGTGAGGATGGAGGTTCTGATGATCCCAAGTCCTTCCATAAGGCGGCTTGGTGGAAGCGGCTGATCATTTTGGTGGCTGGCGCTGCCATGAATTTCATCATCGGTTTCCTGCTGTTCGTGATCGTTTTCATGCCCAGTGAGCAGATAGCGGTCCCTGTGATCGACAGCTTCGAGTCGTTCTCTACCCTGGATGGGGAGAATGGGCTCCAGGTGGGAGACGAGTTTTTGGAGATCGATGGGGAGAAGATCTACGTCCAGTCCGATTTCTCTCTGATCCTTTCTCTGAATGAAGGTGATATCCACGATGTGGTGGTCCTTCGGGATGGGAAGAAGGTCCATCTTGATGATCTCAAGATGGAGCTCCATACGGTGAAGGATGAACAGGGGAATGATGTCCAGCGGTATGGCTTCTCCTTCTCGGTGATCGAGCCTACCTTTATGGAGAAGGTCGGCTATGCCTGGGGCAACACTATCGACAGCGTCCGTAACATCCGGCTGAGCCTGCAGATGCTCCTGACCGGTAAGGCGGGACTGGGAGATATGACCGGTGTGGTCGGTGTGGTGGATCTCATGTCCGATGTGGCGGATCAGTCCCAGTCGGCTTGGCTCGCGGTGCTGAACATGCTGTGGTTCGGTGGGTTCCTGGCTGTGAACCTGGCGGTGATGAACCTGCTGCCGCTGCCTGCGCTGGACGATGGCCGTGTGGCCGGGCTTTTGCTGACCACGTTGGTGGAGAAGATCACCAGGAAGAAGATCGATCCTAAATATGAAGGCTATATCCACGGTGTCGGTATGATCTTGCTTTTCGCGCTGATGGCCGTGATCATGTTCAAAGATATCATCTTCATCTTCAAGGGGTGAAACGAATGACTAGAAAGATAAACGTTGGTGGTGTCCAGATCGGTGGAGGAGCCCCTGTGGTGATCCAGTCCATGCTGAACACCAAGACCACGGATGTAGAGGGGTCTCTGGCCCAGATCCGGCAGCTCCACAGCGCCGGATGTCAGATCGTTCGTCTTGCGGTACCCAATATGGAGGGGGCACGGGGCTTCGCTGAGATCTGCAAGGAAAGCCCGCTGCCTTTGGTGGCGGATATCCACTTCGACTATAAGCTGGCGATCGCTGCCGCTGAGGGCGGTGCGTCCAAGATCCGGATCAATCCCGGCAATATCGGCGGGGAGGACCGGGTCCAGGCTGTGGTGGATGTATGTAAGGATAAGAAGATCCCGATCCGGATCGGTGTCAACGGCGGTAGTCTGGACAAGAAGCTGCTGGAAAAGTACGGTCATCCTACGGCAGACGCTCTTGTGGAGAGCGCTTTCGAGCATTTGGAGCTTCTGGAGAAGTATGGCTTCTATGATACCTGTGTTTCTATGAAGTCCTCTACGGTGCCCACCATGGTGGCGGCGGCTCGGCTGTTCCGGTCCAAGTGTGATTATCCGCTGCACATCGGCGTGACGGAGACCGGTCCTGTGCGTCAGGGTCTGATCAAGTCTGCCATGGGTATCGGTGCCCTGCTTTTGGATGGCATCGGTGATACGATCCGGGTCAGCCTGACGGACGATCCTGTGGAGGAAGTATACGCCGCTAAGGACATCCTGAAGGCGGCGGGCCTTCGCAAGGAGGGCGTGGATATCGTGTCCTGTCCTACCTGCGGTCGTACCCGGATCGATCTGATCGGTCTTGTGAACCAGGTCGATGCGGCACTGAAGGACTGTCAGAAGCCGATCACTGTGGCGGTGATGGGCTGTGTGGTCAACGGCCCCGGTGAAGCCAGAGAGGCGGACATCGGCATCGCCGGTGGCGATGGCTGGGGCATGATCTTCGAAAAAGGGGAGCAAGTGGAAAAGCTTCCTTATGACGAACTGCTTCCTGCGCTGTTGAAGCGCATCGAAGCACTATGATGGAACTAAGGGCGGAGCGTCTTTCTCCGCCCTTCTTTTTACCGATGATGCGGATTTGAGGTCATTATGTCTGATAACGTATTTTTTTATGATCTTTTCCCGGATCTGGAGCTTCCGCCGGAGCGTGCCATGGCGTTTCGGGACGCGCAGGTGATGACGGCGGAGGTGGATCAGTCCGTTAGACGGGTAGAAGTTGGGATGTTCAGTCCCAGATATATCCCTGGCCGTTGGCTGGAAGAAGGAGAAAAGGAGATCCGGGAACAGTATCATCTGCGAGAGGTCTCCTTGTTTTGCAAGCATCCCTCCGAGCAGCTTCATGATATCCACCACGAGGAGCTGCGCGATCTCTTCGTCAAAGCAGATCCTATGGCGCGAGGGTCTTTGGCTGGAGCCCGATGGGCTTGGGATGGTGGATGCCTGACCATTTCCCTGAAGGGGAATGGAAAGAAAGCTTTGGAGGATTCTACTGCCCAGGTGGCACGATATCTGGGGGAGCGGTTCGATACCGAAGTCCAGATCCAGATCGAGGCGGGTGAGGCGCTGGAGGGACAGGCGCTGTTCGATGCGCTGGAAAAGCTCCGGCAGGATATGATAGAGGATCTGCCCAATGCCCCTGCTCCTGAGAAGAAGGAGATCCCTGCGCCCATGCCCAGTGAGACGATCTTTGGGAAACCCTTCAAGGGTGTAGTCACGCCTATGAAGGATATCGATCTGAACATGGGCAACGTGGTGGTAGAGGGCCGCGTCTTTGCGGTGGAGCATAAGGAGCTGCCTAAGCGGAACGCGGTGGTGGTGAAGTTCGATATGACGGATAATACCTCCTCCGTGCGTATCAGCCGGTTCCTGGAGAAAAAGGAAGCGGAGCCGATCCTTAAGGATGTGAAGGTGGGCTCCGTGATCAAGGTCTATGGAAGACTTATGATCGATAACTATACCAATGAGATGGTCTTGAAGCCCAATGGCATCGTCCCTGGTTCCATGCCGAAACGGAAGGATATGGCTAAGGGTGAGAAACGGGTGGAGCTGCATCTGCACACAGTCATGAGCAATATGGATGCGTTGACCGAGACAAAGGCCGCGATCAAACGGGCAGCTTCCTGGGGCCATAAGGCGATCGCGATCACGGATCATGGCTGCGTCCAATCCTTTACCGACGCGCTCCATGTGGTGGAGGACTGGAAGGGTCCACCCAAAGTGGCAGGGACAGAGGAGACCATCAAGATCCTTTATGGCTGTGAAGGATATTACATCAACGATGTGGATGATCGGGTCGCTGTCCGGGGAAGTAGAGATATGGACTTTGACGGGGAATACGTGGCCTTTGATCTGGAGACTACAGGATTGATGCCTCGCAGGGATAAGATCATCGAGATAGGTGCTGTGATCATGAAGCGGGGGGTGGAGATCGATCGGTTCCAGACCTTCGTCGATCCTAAATGTCGTTTGACCAAGGAGGTCACAGATCTGACCGGCATCACCGACGATATGCTTCGTGGCGCGCCTCAGATCCAGGAGGTCCTGCCGAAACTGCTCGAGTTCATCGGGGACCGGCCGATCGTAGCTCATAACGCTCGGTTCGATGCCTGCTTCGTGACCCAGGAATGTCAGCGTCAGGGGATCAGCTTCGATCTTACTGCTATCGATACGTTGATATTGGCTCAGAATATGCTGCCGCATTTGAACCGGTTCAAGCTTGATATCGTAGCCAAGGAATTCGAACTGGGTGATTTCAACCACCATCGGGCGGCGGATGACGCGGTCATCTGTGGCCAGATCCTGGCGAAGCTGTTCGAAAAGCTGGAGCAGATGGATATCCATCGGATCAGCCAGATCAACGAGGCTATGGTCCCCCTGCGGATGGCTCATCGTCACGAAAGCCGCCATGCCCAGCACATCATCCTGTTCGCCAAGAACCAGGTGGGACTTCGCAACCTATATCACCTGATCTCTGATTCTAATCTGAAGTTCTTCAAGCAGAAGCCCAGGATATTGAAATCGGAACTGATCAAACTTCGGGAAGGGCTGATCATCGGGTCGGCTTGTGAGGCCAATGAGCTGTACCAAGAAGTGACCTTTGGATCTGCTGATGATGAATTGGAGCGTATCGCTTCCTTCTATGATTATTTGGAGATCCAGCCGGTATGCAACAACCGGTTCATGATCGAAAGCGACAAGTATTCCGCCAGCTGTGACGAGGATATCCGAGAGTTCAACCGTACCATCGTTCGGTTGGGAGAGAAGATGGGCAAGATGGTGGTGGCGACTGGTGACGTCCATTTCCTGGATCCCGAGGATGAGATCTTCCGGCATATCCTTCTTGCTACCAAGGGTTTCGATGATGCTGATAAAGACAATCCTCTGTACTTCCGTACCACTGATGAGATGCTCCAGGAGTTCAGCTATCTGGGTGAGGAGAAGGCAAGGGAGATCGTGATCACCAATCCCAATCTGGTGGCGGATATGTGTGAGACGATCCGTCCGGTGCCTCATA
This sequence comes from Oscillospiraceae bacterium, assembly GCA_017456045.1. GTDB lineage: Bacteria > Bacillota > Clostridia > Oscillospirales > Oscillospiraceae > Faecousia. The sequence goes on along the minus strand of JAFTKE010000081.1, from coordinate 13,502 downwards.
ATCTATTCGCGCCTTCCATCGAGAATTCAGTGGAGGATCTGAAGAGCTTGGTATATGGCAAGCTCCATCGACTGTACGGCGAGGATCCTCCAGAGCTGTTCGTCAAGCGTGTTGAAACGGAATTGAACGACATCATCAACTGTCACTATGACGTGATCTATATGTCTGCTCAGAAGCTGGTGCAGAATTCTCTGGAGAACGGTTACCTGGTGGGATCCCGTGGATCTGTTGGATCGTCGATCGTGGCGTATATGTCCGGTATCACGGAGGTCAACTCTTTCCCACCACATTACCGTTGTCCAAATCCTGAGTGTAAGCATACGGTGCTGGATGTGCCTAAGGGGTTCAACTGCGGCGCGGATCTGCCGGATGCGGATTGTCCCAAGTGTGGCTCCAAGATGGAGAAGGATGGGTTCAACATCCCCTTTGAGACGTTCCTTGGCTTCGGTGGCGATAAAGTACCGGATATCGACCTGAACTTCTCCGGTGAGTATCAGGCGCGGGCCCACGCCTACTGTACGGAGATGTTTGGAAAGTCTCATGTGTTCCGGGCTGGCACCATCGGAACAGTGGCGGAGAAGACCGCTTACGGCTATGTGAAAAAGTATATGGATGAGCGTGGCAAGACGGCGGTCTCGGCGGAGATGAGCCGGTTGGCTACGGGATGTGTGGGCGTGCGCCGTACCACTGGTCAGCATCCTGGCGGTCTGGTGGTCATCCCTCAGGAGAATGAGATCTGGGATTTCTGCCCCGTGCAGCATCCGGCAGACGATCCAAAGTCGGATCAGATCACTACCCATTTTGAATACCACTCCATGGAGGAGAACCTTCTCAAGCTGGATATGCTGGGTCACGATGACCCCACTATGATCCGAATGATGGAGGATATGACCGGTGTGGATGCAAAGACGATCCCACTGGATGATAAGAAGACCATGTCGATCTTCACATCTTCCAAGGTGCTGGGCTATGAGGACGACAAGCTTCTCGGTCCCACTGGAGCTGTGGCGGTGCCGGAGTTCAACACCCGGTTCACCCGTGGCGTTCTGCTGGACACCATGCCCACGAAGTTCGATTTCCTGGTGCGGATCTCCGGATATACTCACGGAACGGATGTGTGGCTGGGCAATGCCCGGGATCTGATCACCTCCAAGACCGCCACGGTGGACGGGACCATTGGTTGTCGTGACGATATCATGATCTATCTGATCTCCTGTGGCATGCCGGAAAAGCGGGCCTTCAAGATCATGGAGTCTGTGCGTAAGGGAAGGGGACTTCCGGACGGGGCGGAGCAGGAGATGATCGATGCCGGTGTTCCCGATTGGTATATCGGATCCTGCAAGAAGATCAAATATCTGTTCCCCAAGGCCCACGCGGTGGCTTACGTCATGATGGCGTTCCGTATCGCCTGGTTCAAGGTGTATCATCCGCTGGCATTCTATGCGGCGTATTTCTATCGCCGGAGCCAGAAGGGTGGCTTCGATGCTGTGCTAATGACTCAGGGGATGGACTCTGTCATGGCTAACATCGAAGCGATCGACAACAATGAAGATGCGACGGATAAGGATCAAGACCTTTTGACTACGCTGGAGGTGGTGTATGAATTCTACCTTCGGGAGCTGGAGTTCCTGCCAATCGACATCTACAAGAGCCATGCGACCAAGTTTTTGATCGAGGATGGGAAGCTGCGGCCTCCCTTCGTGTCGATCTCCGGTCTGGGTGAGAACGCCGCCATCAGCTTGATGGAAGGACGGGAAGGGAAGGAGTTCATCTCCATCGAGGAGATCGCTGCTGCCTGTCCCAAGGTGTCCAAGACCCATATCCAGATGCTGAAAGAAGCAGGCGCTTTCGGTGACCTGCCGGATACCAGTCAGGTGAGCTTGTTTTGGTAAGAAAGGAGCGAGCTATGCAAGATATCGGTAAACAGTTCCATATCCACTGCGTTGAGGGGGATGTCGGTCGCTATGTGTTCCTGCCGGGAGACCCAGGACGGTGCGAGGCGATCGCGGCCTATTTTGGCGATCCTGTCCATATCGGTATGAATCGGGAGTATAACATCTATACCGGCACGCTTCTGGGGCAGAAGGTCTCCGTTTGCTCTACCGGTATCGGTGGTCCGTCGGCTTCTATCGCGATGGTGGAACTGAAAAACATCGGTGCGGATACCTTCATCCGGATCGGCACCTGTGGCGGGATCGCTATGGATGTGATGCCAGGCGATGTGGTCGTGGCCAATGGCGCGGTGCGCTATGAGCATACTTCTATGGAGTATGCGCCGATCGAGTTCCCAGCGGTGCCGGACTTTGGGATCACTGCCGCATTGAAGGCTGCTTCGGAGGATCTGGGGTATCGGACCCATGTGGGCGTTGTACAATGCAAGGACTCCTTTTATGGACAGCATAGCCCGGAGAAGTCCCCTGTGTACTACGAGCTTCAGCGGAAGTGGGAAAGCTGGAAGCGCCTGGGGGTCAAGGCCAGTGAGATGGAGTCCGCCGCGTTGTTCGTGGTGGCTGCTGCGCTGGGCGTTCGCTGTGGCAGCTGCTTCCATGTGATCTGGAACCAGGAGCGGGAGAAGGCTGGACATCTTGACGCTATGGTGGAGGATACCTCCGGCGCGGTCAAGGTGGGGATCGAGGCCATGAAGCGGATCATCACTGAGGACCTGAGATCTGTTTGAGATCGATGTACAAGGGCACCTTCGGGTGCCCTTGCTTTTTTTGCCTGGATGTGGTACAGTGTTAGGCGGTGATATTCGATGATAGAACGTATCCAGGGGGTCGTTGCCCTGTTGTCGGCCACGATCATTTGGGGGACTGCTTTCGTTGCCCAAAGCATGGGGATGGACCATGTGGGCCCCTTCACGTTCCAGGCGGCAAGGTGCATCTTGGCGGTGATCAGTCTGATACTGATCGGCTGGCTCTTCCAAAGGAAGCGCTATTTTGCCGGCTGGAAGGACAGGAAACTATGGATCGCCGGTGGAGCATGCGGTGTGGCACTGTTTTTCGCTACCAGTTTGCAACAGGTGGGATTAGTGTATACCGATGCCGGCAAGGGCGGGTTCCTGACGGCGATGTACATCGTGCTGGTGCCGCTGTTTGGTGTGTTTTTGGGGAAACGGCCTTCCAGGAACGCAGCGATCAGTGTGATCCCCGCTGTGATCGGGCTGTACTGTTTGAGCTGCGTTGGCGTCCACGGGATACAGCTGGGGGACCTGCTCATGGTTGGATGTGCGGTCTGCTTTGCCATCCAGATCATCCTGGTGGACCGGTTCGCCCAGGGGATGGATCCTCTTCGTCTGAATCTGATCCAGTCTCTGGTGTGCGCAGCGGGGTCCTTATTCTTCGCCTGGACGGAGCCCTTGGAGCCTGGTGCCATCTTGCGATGCAGCGGCGCGATCGTCTATACCGGCGTGCTGTCGCTGGGAGTCGCGTATTCTTTGCAGATCGTGGGGCAGAAGCGGCTGGAGCCGACTACGGCATCCTTGCTCATGAGCCTTGAGTCGGTATTTGCTGTCCTTGGAGGATGGCTGATATTGCAGGAACGGATGGACCGATGGGAGCTGGTGGGTTGTGGGCTCATGCTTGTGGCTGTGATCGTGTCCCAATTGCCGGAAAGGAAACATAAAAGTCTACATATTTAGGAGGTAACATCATGGACAACGAGAAGATCCGTCAAAGATCCGAAATCTCGGTGGAGGACACTTGGGCGATCGAGGATCTGTTTGAGAGCGTGGAAGCCTGGGAGCAGGAGCTCCAGTCTGTGGCGGCGATGAAGGATAGCCTGGTGGCTTTCGCCGGACATTTGGCTGACGATGCCAAGACCCTTTACGATTATCTGCAGATGATGGAGCAGACCAATTCCCGCGCTAAGCGGCTGGCCCATTATGCCATGCGTCTGGCCGATGTGGACACCCGGGTGGCCAAGCATCAGGCCATGACGGGGCAGTTCATGAGCGTCGCAGTGGCGTTAGGAGCTGCTACCAGTTTCGAGACTCCTGAGGTCATGGCCATCGAGGATGAGAAGCTGGAGGCCTTCTTCGGGGAGCTTCCGGAGCTGGAGCGGTATCGCCGGTATTTGCAGGATATGCGCCGTCGCAAGGAGCATATCCTATCGGGCATGGAGGAGCATCTTCTTGCTTCTGCCGGTGAGATGGCCCAAACGCCCTCCAGCATCTATAGTACGTTTACGAATGCGGATATGAAGTTCCCGGATGTGGTGGATGGGGCAGGGAAAGTGCGCCCCTTGAGCCAGGGGACCTTCGTGCCTTACCAGGAGAGTGAGGATCGGGTCCTGCGGAAGAACGCCTATGAGGCGCTCTATGGGACTCTTAGTGGGTTCAAGAACACTGCTGCCGCCATGCTCAATGCGCAGGGGAAGCAGCTGAAGTTCTTTGCGGACGCCCGGAAGTATGAGTCTGTACTGGCAGCTTCTCTGGATCAGACCAATGTCCCTACCTCTGTTTATCTGAACCTGATCGATACTGTCCATAAGAATACGGATAAGATGCATCGTTATGTCCGGCTGCGCAAAAAGCTGCTGGGCGTGGATGAACTGCGGTTCTACGATGTATATACACAACTGGTACCCGGTGTGGATAAGAAGATCCCCTTCGCCGAGGCGAAACAGACTGTTTATGACGCACTGGCGCCCTTGGGAGAGGAGTATCGAAAGATCCTGAAGGAAGGCTTCGATGATCGCTGGATCGACGTGTATGAAAATGAGGGCAAGCGTTCCGGCGCTTATTCTGCCGGTGCAGACGTCCATCCCTATGTGTTGCTGAATTATTCTGGGACACTGGACAGCCAGTTCACGTTGGCCCATGAGATGGGCCATGCGCTGCACTCTTATCTTTCCAATAAGACGCAAAATCCCATCGATGCGGACTACGTGATCTTCGTGGCGGAGGTGGCTTCCACCTGTAATGAGGCGCTGCTGATGGAGCATCTGCTGGCAAAGACCACCGATAAGATGGAGCGAGCTTATCTGATCAACCACTTCTTGGAGCAGTTCAAGAGCACGCTGTACCGCCAGACCATGTTCGCAGAGTTCGAGCTGATCACCGGTCGGATGGTAGCGGAGGGAAAGACCCTGACGGCTGAGGTGTTGTGCGATACCTATCGTCGGTTGAATGAGGAATACTTTGGACCTGACATGGTGGTGGACGAGCATATCGCTATGGAGTGGGCACGGATCCCCCATTTCTACTATGATCACTATGTGTTCCAGTACGCCACCGGCTATTCCGCTGCCATCGCCCTGTCCCGGAAGATCCTGGCGGAAGGGGAGCGTGCGGTCAAGGATTATCTGGAATTCCTCAGTGGTGGCTGCTCCAAGAGCCCGATCGAGCTGCTTAGAGGCGCAGGCGTGGATATGGCCAGCCCTGAGCCCGTGGAGCAGGCTTTGGACCTGTTCGAGGAACTGCTGGACGAGATGGAAGCGCTGGTGGGCTGATAGATGGCGGAACTGTTCATCCCGACGCTGCATACTTTCGCCATGAAGAATACGTTCACTGGTTCTTTGGGGGCGTTCAGGTTTCGTGCTGTGCCCAAGGTGGAGATGAAGACACCGAAGGAAGTGGACTTCGAGGCTAGCTCGATCTTCGTGGAATACTGGCATGGCCTGTTTTGCTATGAGAAAAGTCAGATGGAAGGACAGGCGGAATTCCCTATGTCTGAACAGGGGAGAGCGGATATGATCGACTGGCTGCTGGCCCACGTGTGAGATCTTTTAAAATTATTTCTAAAAAAACTTTAGAAAGCACTAGACAAACGCGTTTCGATTTGATATACTGTCCATAAGTAATGTGGGCGGTTATTTAGAACGAGGCATTTTTGTGCGTATTGACAAAGGATGCTCCTTCGAAAAAATGGTCGTCCGCATCTCGAAGACATAGCAACTGCGTTCAGTGCCTTTTAGCCACTGTTCGTTTTGCATATTTTAACATAATGAGGTGAAACAAATGAAGGAACTGTATCTGGATGCCGAGATGGACGTCGTGAAGTTCTCCGTTGAGGACGTCATCAACACCAGCAATTCGACTACCTCCGAGACCCACTCCGGTCTGGGCGGCGAGAACGAGGGCGAGACCGGCGACGCTTTCCTGTAATCTTTCATTACATGGATCTCAAGTGAAAAGTCCGTCCCTGGACTTTGGTCCGGGGACGGATTTTTTATGATCTGATGTGGTGCAGTCAAATCGATAGCGTCCGATTTATTTTCTATTGACTTGCATACTCGATCATGGTATGATTTGTGCATAATGGGCTTCAAATAGTCGTTATGTGAACTTTTTTTGAACAAAAGCGTGTAGGAGGAAATGATGGATAAAAAGAAGCTGCTATCGTTGCTGCTGGTCCTTTCGATGATCGTCTCGATGGCTGGGATGATGGTCGCCTGTGGGGACAAGGATCCTGAGACACCGGTGGATGAAGGGACCCAGGGCAACACCGAAAATGAAGGCGTTCTTGGGGATAAGGGTACCTATCACGTGGAGGTCCAGTCTGCTGGCGGTATGAAAATGGAAGGCATCAGCGTTTATGTCTATGCTGATGATTCCAAGAAGGAACTGGTCGGTTTCGGCGAGACAGACGCCGAAGGAAAGATGTCTTTGCAGATGCCTAAGAGTTCTGATTATGTGATCGAGCTGCAGGGCGTCAAGGAAGGCTATCAGATGGATCCGTTCTATTCCTTTACTGGGAATGCGGCAAAGATCCAGCTCACTTCCTCCTTGATCACGGATAAGACCCTGTCTGAGGTCAGTGCCTCTGATCCTCTGGTATTGGGCGATGTGATGTACGATCTTACAGTCACCACGCCCGATGGGCAGAGCATTACTCTTTCTGAGGTGCTGAAGGAGAAGGATATGGTCCTGCTCAATTTCTGGTTCAGTACCTGCGGACCTTGTGCCAATGAGTTCCCTTATATGGACGAGGCATACCAGATGTACCAGGAGGATGCGGCTGTGATCGCTGTGGATCCTCTTGAGGACAGCAATGTCGTCGCTACTTATCAGGCCAGCATGGGGCTTTCTTTCCCCATGGCGGCTTGTCCCGCTGTGTGGTCCCAGGCCTTTGGCATCACTGGATATCCCACCTCTGTGGTGATCGATCGCTATGGTGTCATCTGCCTGATCGAAAAGGGCGGCATCACCAGCCTGAGCCCCTTCACCAGCATCTTCGAACATTTCACCGGAGAGGATTACGCTCAGGTGCTTTGCGCCAACGGTGTTGCTGACATCATGGCACCGGTGAAGCCTACTTACACGATGGATACTTCCGAGAATGTCGGTGCTGCGCTGGATGCCGGAGAGATCGAGGTCGCTTTCCGGGCGGAGGCTGATGATGAGTATTCCTGGCCCTTCATCGTGTCCGAAAAGAATGGGGAAGTTTGTCTCATGACCTCCAATGCTGAGATCGAAAGCTCTTACTCCATCCTGTATATGGATGTGACGTTGAAGGCTGGTCAGGCTGTGGGCTTCGACTATCTTGCTTCCACCGAGAACGGAGCGGATATCATGCACGTGATCGTGGATGATGAGCCGATCTTCTCCATCTCCGGTGCCGATGAAGTAGAGCAGTGGAAGTCCTGCTATCCCTGTGTCGCGACCAAGGACGGCGTGTATGAGATCGCGCTATGCTACTACAAGGACGAAGATACCAACGTTGGTGATGATACTGTCTACATCAAGGATCTTCGCATCGTGGACGTGGATGATATCGACTCCGTCTCCTATCTGCCTCGTCAGGCTGCCACCAGTGAGGATGGGATGGAGTACCAGTACGTGGATATCTTCTACAATGAGATCGATGGATACTATCATGTTGGCTCCGCCAAGGGTCCGCTGCTTCTGGTGGATATGATGGGCTATACCCAGTTCATCGATGAGCAGAGCCTTTGGAATCTGGTCTATGATGGTGACATCACCGTGGATGGCGAGAACCTTTATGACCTGATGGTCGACTATTTCTCCTACGGATCCAATTCTTCTTTGTACGGCATCTGCACCGTCAATGCAGAGCTGGCTGAGTATTTGAAGATCGTTGCGGAGAACTTTGGCTTCGACGGCACAGAGCAGGAATGGCTTAAGATGTGCAAGTATTATCAAGCTTATGGTAAGGGCGCGACCCAGCTGGAAGACCCCATCAGTGGTCTGGCTCCGTTCTCTGCGCCTGAGGCGAAGCTTGGAAAGAACGTCAGCACCAACTTCTTCTATTATAATACTGCGATCATCCCCAGAGGTAAGTTGATGAAGTTCGTGCCAACCAAGTCCGGTGTTTACAGAATCACCTCCAAGAGCGATTCTCGGGATGGTGTGGATGGCTGGATCTTCAATGGCGAACGTCAGGAGCTGCTCGTCTATCAGCAGGATGAGCGACTGTTCAATGACAGCAACAACGTTTCCATGGTCTATTACATGGAGGCAGGGGAGGCCTACTATATCGATATCGCCTTCTGGGATGTTTATGAGGTTGGCTACATCTACTTCGATATCGAGTATGTCGCAGCGACTCTGGAGCATTTCCGTCTGGCATCTCCCGGTCCTTTCACTTTCGATACTGATGAAAGCGGCGAGGCTATGTATCATACGATCGCCGGTGGTATCGATGTGGCGCTGGGCGATGACGGCTACTATCACCATGTGATCAGCAAGGATGAGTCCGGTAACCCGACGAAGCTTGGCAGCATCGTTTATGCTGATTTCATCGGCGTGACCAGTCTCTTCTCCAATCCGATCCTTACTGTCGATGCGGTGGATGCGGAGGGCAACGTCATCCGTAACGAAGACGGCAGTGTGAAGAAGGTCAGCGGTATGGTGGATATGGGCGGATTCGATTTCTCCAAGACAGAGGAGGATCTCTACATCCTCGCGATCATGAAGACCCACGGAAACGATGTTGAGGCTACCGATGCTTACCTGAAAGAGACATGGGGCGAGGACTATGATGCCAAGGCTGCTGAGTACCAGCTGGAGGATGTCTTTGCCGGTAAGTACCATGGTACCGGGGAGGATCTGACCGAGGAGATCAGAGCCTATTCCTACAAGATGTATTCCGGTGCTGCAAAGGAACGGGTCGGTTGTGTCGCTGTGGATGCCCGACTGGCAGAGATCCTGCAGATGCTCATGGATAAGTACACCTTCAAGGATGTGGATCATTCCTGGACGAAGCTGTGCTACTACTATGATCACCTGGGTCCTGAGGGCTGATACGGAGCTTTAAGTGTTTGATATGGAAGGCGCGGACTCGTCCGCGTCTTCCGTTGATAGAGGGATGATGATATGAGGAAATACCTGAGGACGTTCGTCCTTCTGATGCTTTGTGTATGTGTTTGCTGTGGCTGTGCCAGTCCTTCTGCTAAACCAGCAGAGAAGGATGATCCTGGTGAGGTGCGGATCACAGTCCAGAATCTTGCTGGTACCCCATTATCCGGTGTGATCGTGTCCGTATATTCGGATGGATCTTTATCCGATATCCTCCATGCCGGCTTGACTGACTCGGACGGTGTATTCTCGTTTTCTGGGCCACTTCCGGAGGGCGCTGTCGCTACCTTGTCTAAGCTTCCTGTCGGCTATGGCGCGGAGGAGTCGTATACACTGTCAAGCGATGATACCACTATATCGCTGGGAGCAGGCACGATGACGGAAGATGACATGGACTCTGTCAGCTATGTGCTGGGGGATGCGGTCCTGGATTTCACTGTGACCATGTCCGATGGGGAGACGTATACCCTGTCTGATCTTCTGTCCGACCACAAGGCTGTGGTCCTGAACTTTTGGTTCATGGGGTGTGGACCTTGCCGGTCTGAATTCCCTCATCTACAGCAGGCTTACGAAGCATATAGCGAGGAGATCGCTGTTTTAGCGATGGATCCTGTGGATGCTTCCGATGCTGAGATCGAAGCGTTCCGACAAGAGAATGGCTATACGTTCCCGATGGGTAAGTGTGACAGCCGATGGACTGAGATGATGCAGATCACCGCGTTCCCGCTGACTGTGGTGATCGATCGGTATGGGAACATCTCTTTGATGCACCTTGGTGCGGTCCCGGATACCCAGATGTTCATGGATATGTTCGCCCACTACTGTGCGGATGATTATCGGCAAGGGTTCTATAGCAGCATCGATCAAGTCCCTGGTGTTGGCTGATCGATGGCTTTGACGATCATTATTTAGGAGGAGATATTTATGAAAACTTGTAAGAAGGCACTGGCGTTGGTCCTGGCGCTGATGTTCATCCTGGCGCTGTGCGCTTGCGGGACCAATGAAGAGGATCCTACCACCAATGATCCTGGCACTTCTTCCAGCCAGCAGACAGATCCCAAGCCCACCGATCCGGAGCAGACTGAACCCAGCACCACGAAGCCTCAGGATGAAGTGGAGTATGTTTACACTGTGACGGTGCAGGATGTGGATGGGGCTCCCATCAGTGGCGTGTTCGTCCAGGTCTGCGCGGGTGAGAGCTGTGTGCCTGTCATGACTGATGAGAATGGTGTCGCTGGCTACGTCAATGAGGTCACCGGTGACGGTGAGCTGACCGCGAAGATCATGGTCACCACGCTGCCCGAAGGCTATTCTTGTGTCGATGGCGTGGAGGAGATCTCCATGGCTGATGGCAATACTGACGTGGTCTTCGTTTTGGAAAAGGATAACTGATCGATATCCAGCCGCTTGCCTTTTGGGGCGAGCGGCTTTCTTATTTGGTGTGGACCTGCATTATTGCAAAACTGTTAATAAATTGTTTTCCATATTCATTCTTGCAATTGGGCGGACTATATAGTATAATATCATGAGGTATGCAATACATATTGGATCATTTTTAGAAAGGCGTATGACAGAATGAAAAAGAAAACTCTATCCATCGTGATGAGGGTATCGCTGGTCTTCTTTCTGATCGCTACGGTGCTGATCGGCTCGGTCGGCTTACCTGCGTCAGAGGTTGCAGGGTATCAGGCATCCTACATCCAACGTTTGGAAAATGGCCCTAAGGTGGATATCCAGCAGTATTTGGATAGCTCCGTCATGTTCCAGCTTCCGGAAGGTATCAGTGACGATCAGGAGATCTCCGTGATCATCACTGTGGATGCTGTGACGCTGATGGACGCATATGAAGGGTCCGACAAAACGATGAGCTTCAAGGACTATGCTGTTTCCAGCGAGGATGCGGCTCAGATCCAGTCTGACATACGCGCCCAAAAGGCCGAGGTCTTATCTGCCCTTGGAGATAAGGGCATCTCTTACACCACCGGCGAGGAGTATTCTGTGCTGCTCAGTGGTTTTGAGATCGTGATCCGCGCTGGCGATTTCGATGAAGTCCGTCACTCTTTGGTGGAGGGGCAGGGCATCATCGTCAGTGAAGAGTACGAGAAGACTGAGACGAAACTGGTGGAGAACGAGGTCAATGTGTACGAGACCGGTATCTTCAACAGTTCCGGTTTCCCTTATGATGGTAGCGGCATGGTGGTCGCAGTCCTGGATACCGGATTGGATTCTAATCATTCCGCATTCTCTACGGATAACTTCACTTCGGATCATCTTGGTCTTACCTATGAAGATGTGGCCGGTGTGATCTCTCAGACAACTGCAAATAAGCTCAACGGCAGCCTGACCGTCGATGATGTTTACATCAATGAGAAGGTCCCGTTCGGCTATGACTACGCCGATAATGATCCTGACGTTTATTCCACCCATAATAATCATGGTACCCACGTTTCCGGTGTGATCGTGGGCAAGGACGATGTGATCACTGGCGTGGCCCCTAACGCACAGCTGGTCTCCATGAAGATCTTCTCCGATGTCATGGATACCGCCCGTGCCACCTGGATCCTGTCAGCCTTGGAGGACTGTGTGGTCTTGGGCGTGGACGTGATCAATATGTCTTTGGGTACTGCCTGTGGTTTTGCTCGTGAATCCGACGAGGAGATCCTGAACGGCGTTTACGATAAGATCCGGGAAGCCGGTATCAGCATGATCGTTGCTGCCTCCAATAGCTATAACTCCGCTTATGGCTCTGAGGCCAACGGTAACTTAGGTCTGACCTCCAATCCCGATACTGGCACGGTCGGTTCTCCCTCGACTTATAAGGGCGTGCTGTCCGTCGCTTCTATCAACGGTAAGGAGACGCCATACCTACTGTATGGTGATGACATCATCTACTTCATCGAGGCCAATTCTGGTGCTGCGGTGGAGCAGGACTTCGTGAAGACCCTGCTGGGAGACGAGACCTCTAAGCAGATCGAGTATGTGGTCGTGCCCGGTGTCGGCCGTAGCGCGGACTATACAGGCTTGGATATGGAAGGGAAGATCGCCCTGGTCCGCCGTGGTGACAATACCTTCGAAGAGAAGGCCATGATCGCTGAGGCACAGGGCGCTGCGGGTATCATCATTTATAACAACGTTTCCGGTGACATCAAGATGAGCATCGGCGACGCGAAGCTTGCAGTTTGCTCCATCTCCCAAGATGATGGCGAGGCCCTGGTGGCTGCCGGTAATGGCACCCTGACCATCAGCAAGGAGCAGACTTCCGGTCCGTTCATCTCTGATTTCTCCTCCTGGGGTCCTACTCCCAGCCTGGATATCAAGCCAGAGATCACTGCCCACGGTGGCAACATCCTTTCTTCTGTCACCGGTGGTGGTTATGACCGGCTGTCCGGTACTTCCATGGCATGCCCCAACCTGGCGGGCGTCGTGATCTTGCTGCGTCAGTATGTGGTGGAGAATTTCCCCAGCATTTCCGACGATAACGTGAAGGTCAATGAGATGGTGAACAAGCTGATGATGTCCACGGCGGACATCGCCCTGAACACCAACGGTCTTCCTTATGCTGTTCGTAAGCAGGGCGCAGGTCTTGCCAACCTGTTCAATTCTCTGAACACAACGGCTTACGTCACTACCTTCGACAAGGACGGAAAGGCCATGGACAAGACCAAGCTGGAGCTTGGCGACGATCCGACCAAGACTGGCGTCTATGAGATGACCTTCGCCATCCATAATTTCGGTTCCGACGCCCTTTCCTATGACATCGGTGCCTACGTCTTTACTGAAGGTGTCAGTGAGACCAAGACCAAGGACGGCGAGACTACGGTCACTGAGGAAGCCTACGCATTGGCTGGTTCCATCGAGGTGGTCTCCGTTTCCGGCGGCGCTCAGAACGGAAGCAGTGTCACGGTGGAGGGTGGCAAGGAAGCCAAGATCACTGTGAAGGTCACATTGACCCAGGAGGACAAGCAGTATCTGGATGAGTCCTTCAAGAACGGTATGTACGTGGAGGGTTATGTGACCCTGACGGCTACTGCCGGTACTGAGATCGACATGAGCATCCCGTATCTGGCGTTCTACGGCGACTGGACCGTGGCTCCCATCTTCGATCTTGAATACTTTGAGACCAACGCCGATGAGCTGGATGATTCTGTGTCCTTCGAGGATAAGGTCATGCCCGATGCTTACGCAACACGTCCCATCGGTGGTGTGTCCGATGACTATGTCAGCTATCTGGGCTCCTACTATT
>JAFTKE010000080.1 GCA_017456045.1 Oscillospiraceae bacterium | reverse complement strand
CGTGTGCAGCGTGGACTTCGGTAAGTACGAGGTGTTCACCAGCACGGTACAGGGCTGCGCGGGGAAGGTGATCGCGGATTCCGGAGAATACAACGGATACTGCTATCATGTCCCGACCAATGACAGGAACGTGTTCATGTCCTAAATAACTTTATCCCCCCACCGGGCTTGTGCGCGGTGGGGGGATCTTGTATAATATCGCAGAAAGATGTCCCCCTGTGGCGTGACTACGCCGGGACGTATTGGTGAGCGATGCTAGCCCGCCGGATGATGAAGGAGGTACAGTATGAAAAAGCCGATCGCTTTGTTTCTGGCGGCTGTCATGTGCTTGAGTGCGTTGGCTGGGTGTTCTTCTACAGTGGATCCCGGCGATACGAGGACCATCACTGATTCTTTGGGACGGCTGGTGGAGGTCCCTGAGAACGTAGAGCGGATCGTTTGTGTAGGAGTTGGGGCTCTGCGCTATACCTGCTACATGGGTGGTGCGGATCTGGTCGTGGGCGTGGAGGATCACGAGACCACAGAAGGGATATCCCGGCTTTACAACTATGTGAATTTCGCTAGATTCAAGGATCTGCCTGTGATCGGTACCAACGGTGAGCCTTATGTAGAGCAGATCATCGCTGTCGCCCCTCAGGTGATCGTCATGAGCAAGTATGCGTCTGTGGATGCGGATGAGTTGCAGTCCAAGACTGGGACGCCTGTGGTTGTGATCCCCGGTAGTGATACCACCCTGGACGAGGATGCTTATGAGACCATTCGTGTCCTGGGGGAGCTGTACGGCATGGAGGGCCGTTCTGCCGAGCTGACCGACTATCTCAAGGGCGTCCAAAAGGATCTGGATGATCGGACCAAAGATATCCCGGACGATGAGAAGCCCTCTGTGTACGTAGGTGGCGTTTCTTTCAAGGGACATCGCGGCTTTGAGGGGACTGAAGCCGGGTACGGCCCCTTTACACTGATCCATGCAAAAAACCTGGCGGATACCACTGGGCAGACCGGTGCCTTCAACATCGATCTGGAGCAGGTGCTGGAGTGGGATCCGGATATCATCTTTTTGGACTTCAACGGCATGGAACTGATCCGTGAAGACTATGAGGATGACCCTGTTTATTATGATTCCCTGACGGCTGTGAGGGAGGGGAAGGTCTATTCCCAGATCTCCTTCCGGGCATTCGCATCCAATCTGGAGACGGCATTGGCAGATGCTTACTATGCCGCTTGTGTCATCTATCCGGAGCAGTTCAAGGACATAGACCCCATCCATAAGGCAGGGGAGATCTTTGAGATGCTGCTGGGAGTCGATCCTTATGAGGATCTGGAGGAGGCTGGATATGGATTCTATCCGATCGAAATTGGAGGATAAGGGTATCGACCAGGCTTATAGGCGCAACAAGGTCAAGAGCATCGGCTTTCTGATCTTCCTGACCGGGCTCCTGGTCAGTACGATCTTGCTGAGCTTATGCTCCGGAGCTTATGATACGCCCATTGGAGAGCTGGTCAGGGGCATCTTCGGCCTTTCATCCGACCGGCGGATCGATCTGGTGGTGCAGAACATCCGCCTGCCCCGGATCTGCACTGCGATCCTGGCTGGAGGCGGTCTGGGGCTCGCTGGCTGCATTTTGCAGGCAGTTCTGCGGAATCCTTTGGCCTCGGCATCCACCTTGGGCGTTTCTCAGGGCGCTACCTTTGGTGCGGCCTTTGCCATCGTGGTCTTGGGCATGGGCGGCACCACTGGCTTCGGCATCCCTTCGTGTGCGTTCCTTGGTTCCATCGCCGTGGCGCTGGTGATCTTAGGGCTGTCTCGGTCCCGTCAAGTATCTCCGGAGGGGATCGTGTTGGCAGGCGTGGCGATCAGCTCTATGTTCACAGGTGCGACCACTCTGATCCAGTATTTCGCCGATGAAGTGGAGCTTTCCGCACTGGTGTTCTGGACCTTTGGTGACCTGGGCAGTACCGGGTGGGAGGACTTAGGCGGCATGGCGATCGTGGTGGCGGTCTTGAGCGGTTACTGCGTTTTCCATCGGTGGGACTACAACGCCCTGCTCAGTGGCGAGGAGACGGCGATCAGTCTGGGCATCGATGTCAAGCGGCTGATCCTTACCAATATGCTCCTGTGCTGTCTGACCAGCTCGGTGATCGTTTCCAATGTGGGTCTGGTCAGTTTCATCGGTCTGGTGGCCCCTCACATCGTACGGATGGTGGTGGGCAACGACCATGTCTACCTGATCCCCGGCTCCATCCTGGGAGGTGCGACCTTGCTCCTGTTGGGAGACCTGTTCGCAAGGACCGTGATCAGTCCTGTGATCTTGCCCATCGGCGCGATCACATCCTTCCTGGGAGGCCCCTTGTTTTTGTACCTTCTGTTCAAAGGAGGGAAGCGAGGATGATGCAGATCAGAAACTTATGCTACCACTACAAGGGCTGTCCGGAGGTGTTGAAGGATGTGTCCTTCGACATCGAGCCGGGGAAGTTCCTTGCGATCTTAGGAAACAATGGCGCAGGAAAAAGTACCTTGCTCAAATGCTTCGATCACATCCTGCGGCCTGATTCCGGCGAAGTGATCCTGGACGGCGAAAACCTATTGACCATGAGCCACCGGGATGTTGCGAAACGGGTGGCATTCGTCTCCCAATCGGTGCCGGATACCCAGATGACCGTCCACGATGTGGTGATGCTGGGCCGCAGACCATATATGCAGTGGAGCTTTACGGAAAAAGATCATGGCATCGTCCACGATGCCATGGATCGACTGGGGATCGACGGGATGCGGGGACGGTTCCTGAGCCAGCTTTCTGGTGGCGAAAAGCAGAAGGTCATGCTGGCAAGAGCCTTGGCACAACAGCCAAAGGCGCTTCTGCTGGACGAGCCTACCAGTGCGCTGGACATTCAGAACCAGTATCAGGTGCTGAGGATGGTCAGGGATATCTGCCATGACGATCGGATGGTGGCCGTGGTGGTGATCCATGATCTGAATTTGGCGTTACGCTTCTGTGACCGGTTCCTGCTGATGAAAGAGGGACAGGTCTATGGTTGCGGGGATCACAGCATTTTAGACGGCCCCGCTCTGAAAGAGATCTATGGAGTCGATGCGAGGATAGTCGAGATCGAAGACCGGCGCATGGTGCTGGTGGAGGAGTAGATATGAAAACTTGGGAAGATTGTGTGGCCTTCCACGGCCATGGATGTGGGGGACTGACCATTGGATACAAGGCCAGCCTCTATGCGATCGAACTGCTGGGCTTGGAGTTTTCCGCTGATGAGCAGGTGGTATGCATCGCGGAGAACGATGCCTGCGGTGTGGACGCGATCCAGGTGATGCTGGGCTGCAGCATCGGGAAGGGGAATCTGCTGTTTAGGATGCGGGGCAAGCAGGCGTTCTCCTTCTACCAGCGAGGAAGCGGGAAAGCGGTCCGGCTGGTCCTGAAGCCAAAACCGGAGGGGATGACCAAGGCGGAGTCCTTCGCCTTCTATCAAAGCTGCACACCGGAGGAGATGTTCCAGGTGAAGGAAGCTACGATCACGCTGCCGGAGCGGGCAAGGCTGATGGATAGCTATGTCTGTGACTGCTGCGGTGAGACCACTGGGGCGGAATGGATACGGTTGGCGGGGGAGAAAAAGTTCTGCCTGGATTGCTATGAGGGATGCGACCGGTTCCATGTTTGAGTGGGGCGTTTATCCAACAGGCGTATCGCGGCGTTGCGATGCGCCTGTATTTATTGGGATGGATGACAAATAAAGTACAAAGGATATCTTTATAGCGAAGACGCCCTCTGGCTGGAGGGCGTCTTTTTTTGATCGGTGGAACGCTGGAGGAACGCTGGGGGGATCGGAGTGGAACTGAGGGCGGGTATAATGGGCGGCAAGTAGCTTGGCTGCTGAATGTTATTTGGAGGTTTGAATATCATGTATTTCAATGCTATCGCGAAAGTCGTTTCTGATCGTACCGGCCGTGAGGTCTCCGAGGTGAAGCCTGAGAGCACCTTCGCTGAGCTGGGCATCGATTCTCTGGATACCGTGGAGCTGCTGATGAACCTGGAGGATGAGCTGGGCATCGAGATCGAGCTGGATCAGAGCGTTGCTACCGTGGGCGAGCTGG
>JAFTKE010000079.1 GCA_017456045.1 Oscillospiraceae bacterium | reverse complement strand
TCCCGCACCGCCATATCATTACCGATTGATAGATACATCTTTCATCCCCCTCTGTAGGGGAGGGTCTTGACCCTCCCTAAATTCTGCAACTACTGAGCTGACATGATGATGCGATATGTCTGTTTTGCAAATGATAGACATTCATAGTTGACGTTACGTTCGAGGGAGGGTCAAGACCCTCCCCTATAGAGAGGGGTGCTTAACGACCCTGAGGGAGGGTCAAGACCCTCCCCTACAGATAGGGGCGTTGAACGACTGCGAGAGAGGGTCGAGACCCTCGCCCTACAGATAGGGGTGCTTAACGACCACGAGGGAGGGTCGAGACCCTCCCTTTTGGTGATGGAATTAGAACTGCACCTGGTCGATGACGCTCTTCAGCTTCTCGGCGGAGGTGCGCATCTTGCCCAGCTCCTCCTCGGTCAGGGGGTTCATGACCTTGCCACGAACGCCGCTGCGGTCCACCAGGACCAGGGTGGACAGGCACACATCGTCCACGCCGTACTCACCATGCATCATGGTGGAGACGCTCAGGGCAGTGCCGGCATCGGAGTAGATGCACTTGCAGATGTGGACCACGGACATGGCCACAGCGTAGAAGGTAGCGCCCTTGTTCTCGATGATCTGAGCGCCGGACTTCTTGACGAACTCCTCGATCTCAGCGTAATCCTGGTTCCACTGGATCTTGTCCTTGTCGGGGGAGTGATCGCGGTAGGCATCCACATGGTTGTTGGCGATGTGGGCCAGGGACCAGGGCACGAACTGGCTGTCGCCGTGCTCGCCGTAGACGTGAGCATGGACGTTCTTGGGGCTGATGCAGAAGCGCTTGGCCAGGGTGGACTGGAGACGGCTGGTGTCCAGGATGGTGCCGGAGCCGATGATCTGGTTCTCGGGGATCCCGGAGATCTTATGGAACACATAGGTCAGCACGTCCACGGGGTTGGACACGATCACGTAGATCGCGTTGGGAGCGTACTGGGTCACGTTGCCGGCCACGTCCTTCAGGATGTTGACGTTGACCTGAGCCAGGTCCAGACGGGTCATGCCGGGCTTACGGGCCACGCCGCAGGTGATGACCACGATGTCGGAGCCTTCCACATCGGGATAGTCACCGGCACGGACCACGGCGGGAGAGCAGAAGGGAGCGCCCTGATAGATGTCCAGAGCCTCGCCCAGAGCCTTCTTCTTATTCACATCGACCAGTACGATCTCAGAGGCGACGCCCTGGATCATCAGGTCATTGGCGATGGTGGCACCGACGCTGCCTGCGCCGATCACGCTGATCTTACCCATGATGATTTCCTCCTAAATTTGACGGTACGAAGAGATTTCGTTCTATTTTTACCGAAAAGATATTACCACTTTCGGCCGCGAATGTCAACGGTTCCCGAATGCATTTTACATTCATCTTACGAATGGCCCATCCGGGGGTCGCTTTTTTGGGCAAAATCATGAAAGGGTGGTACGATCCTTGCCCCCCGCGTTTACGAGGGGGGTGGCGCGCAGCGCCGGGGGGAGTCCGTGCAAGATCTTGATCAGGCTTGGTTTATCGGGAAATGCTGAATTATACGAACTCCCCCCGCCCCACTGCGCTTCGCTTGTGGGGCACCCCCCTCATAAATGAGGGGGGCAAGGGCGCTCCCGCGCCGGTGCGGTTTATAGGCTATTTAGATAGATGGCCTCGCCTTTCAGGGACTCCCAGCGGAAGTGGTGGGATAGCTCCTGGGCGGAGATGGGTTCGTAGTGGTCTATTAGGCCTGCGGCGGTGGCAAGGCGGCCGATCAGCTCTTCGGCGGTCATACGCGTGCGAAGCTGGCCCAGGTCCAGATCTTTGTCCCGCTTGCTCAGCCGCCGTCCGTCGGGGGCCAGGAGCATGGGCACGTGGCCGTAGTCGGGATGGGGGAAGCCGAACAGGTCTTGCAGGTACATCTGCCGTGGCGCGGAGCCCAGTAGGTCCATGCCACGGACCACCTCCGTCACCCCCGCTTCCCCATCGTCCACGGTGACGGCGAGTTGGTAGACATAACATCCGTCTGCCCGCCGCACCACGAAGTCGCCGCAATCGGTGGACAGGTCCTGGATGAAGGTGCCTTGGCACAGGTCCTCCACCTGATAGACCTTCTGGGGCACCATCACCCGCCAGGCGGGCTTCCGGTCCGGTGGGGGCGTGGTCAGGTTTCGGCAGGTCCCGGCGTAGACGTAGGTGCCGTCGGACAGGTGGGGGGCGTTGACGTTGTGCAGCTGGCTTCGGGTGCAGTAGCAGGGGTACAGTAGGCCCAGGTCCGCCAGCTTTTCGAAGTAGCGGTCGTAGGTGGCGGAGCGCTGGCTTTGGGGCGGGGTCTCCTGGTCCCACGTTAGGCCCAGCCAATGCAGATCATCCCGAAGGATCTGAGCGTATCCCTCACTGGTGCGCTGGGTGTCCAGGTCCTCCATTCGAAGCACCAGGTGGCCATTTCGTGACTTGACGGAGAGCCAGCCGATCAGCGCGGCGAAGACGTTCCCCAAATGCATCCGCCCAGAGGGCGTGGGGGCGAAGCGGCCGATGGGGGCGGTGTTCATATCCATGGTCTACTCCTTTGATAAGGTGGATCATCGATCTATACACTGGCGCGGGAGTGCCTATCCCTTCCCCTGGGGGCGGTGCGTCGCGCAGCGAATCCAAATCTCAATGATCTCCGGTGGAGATCATACAACTACTGATAGGTGCCCCCGAAGGGGGCGGAAGGGGAATGCGGGTGATAACGTAACGATTTTGGAGCAGTATAGGCCTATTCCCATGTTCGACCTTGCAGCAAGCCTGAAAGGCTTCGTAAATTCTGGATCGCCGCCCGCATTCCCCTTCCGAGCCGCTTGATCCTTCGCTTCGCTCAGGGCGGCCCACCTTCCCCCCGGGGGAAGGTTTGGTGCTGTAGGATCGTTTGCAGCTGGTGCAGGTCGTCGTCGGTGAGGCGGTCGTAGTTGACGATCAGGGTGTGGCGGGCGTCCTCCGGGACGGGGCCGTGGTAGTAGTGGCTCAGGCTGTGGATCCGGATCCCGGCATCGGCGCAGCGGGAGAGCAGGGCGGGGTCATCCAGCTGCGTGTCCACTTTCAGCAGGAAGTGGAGGCCCGCGTCCTGCTCCAGGATCGTGATGTGGTCCCGGATGGGGCTGTGATCCAGCAGATCCAACAAGCGGTCCCGCTGGTTTTTGTAGTATTTGCGCATCCGGTTGATGTGCTTCTCGAAATGGCCCCGGCTCAGGAACCGCTCCAGGGTGTACTGCTCGAAGGAGGGCACCGTGCAGCTGTTAAAGCCCAGCTTCTGCCGGAAGACGGTCATCAGCGCCGTGGGCAGCACCATGTAGCTGATACGGATCGAGGGTGCCAGGCTTTTGGAGAAGGTGTTCATATAGATCACCCGGCCGTGGCGGTCCAGGGTGTGCATGGCGGGCTTTGGGCGGGAATGGAAGCGGAACTCGCTGTCGTAGTCGTCCTCGATGATCCAGTTGTCCCCTTGTGCCGCCCAGCTCAGCAGCTCCAGCCGCCGCTGCATGGGCATCACCTGCCCCGTGGGGAAGTGATGGCTGGGGCTGATGTGCAGCACCTGGGCATCCCCCAGGGCGCTGGGGATCGGGCCGTCGCCGTCCATGGGGATCGGTGTGCAGCGGGCACCGCCGGCGGCGTAGATCTTTTGGATCTTCCCGTAGCCAGGGTCCTCGGTGGCGTAGAGCTTGTCCCGGCCCAGCAGCTGGATCAGAAGGTTATAAAGGAAGTCAGTCCCGGCACCGATCAGGATGTTCTCTGGGGAGATGGTCATGTCCCGGAAGGCAGCCAGATGGTCCGTGATCGCCCGGCGCAGGCTCAGCAGCCCCTGGTTGGGCAGGGGGCGCAGGAGGGTCTCACCGTAGTCCAGCATCACCTCCCGCTGGAGTCGGCTCCACACGGAGAAGGGGAACTTCCCCGGGCCGCCGCCGGTCAGGTCCACCCCCTGAGGGGGCGGCTCCGGCAGATCCGGCACAGGTGTGGGAGCATGGGGCTGGTGGGTCACCACTGCCTCCACGAAATAGCCCACCTTCTCCCGGGCGGTGATGAAGCCCTCACTCAGCAGCTGGGCGTAGGCCGCCTCCACGGTGATCTTGCTCACCTCCAAATGGGCGGCAAGGGCACGCTTGCTGGGCAGCTTCTGCCCCGCCGGGAGGGCGCCGGAGAGGATGTCGGATCGGATATGGCGGTAGAGGGATTCGTATAGGGGAAGGCCCGGGGCCTTCTTCAGATCGTAGGTCAGCATGGCGTGATCTCCGGGAAGGGCACATCGGCGGGGAAAATGATCAGAAGACTGCCGTTTTTCACGGAAACCTCCGATTTTTCGCCGATAAAATGGTTGCTGACCCCCAGAGGATATCCGGCGGTGAGAGTGCCGTCGGTCAAGCCGTACTTCAGGCCACGGATGGTCACGCCTTGCGCGTCGCTGCCCATGCAGAACACGGACACCAGCCCTTCAGGATGGGCCGGGAAGGCGGCTTTGGCGTTGCGGATCACGGTGGCGCATTGGTGTTCCCCCACCAGATGGCCGATGGCATCGTGGTCCGCGAGGAACCGGAGGGTCTGGAGGTTGGCGATGGTGTGGTCCAGCCGCTGGCCGTCCAGGGCGCCGTAGATCGTGAAGGAGCGGTAGCCCCGCTCCAGACCGTGGCGGACCGCCAGCATGGAGTCGGTGTCGTCCTTTTCCACTGGGAACACCTGCGCTCCCTCCGGCACGTAGCCCAGGGAGTCGAAATCCCCCAGGATGGCATCCGGGGTCAGACCCAGGGCCTGGGCATGGGCCAGTCCCCCATCGGCGGCGATGATATAGTCGTCCTCGCCGATCGGCGCGGACAGTTTGTCAAATCGCCCGGCGCAGAAGATGATGCAGTTGGCCATGGGATGCTCCTTTCTTGGGGGTGGGATCACACAGGGGACGGTTCTATGTGTGGTACCACACATAGAACCGTCCCCTGTGTGGATAAGGTCAGACTGTCGTCGGCTCTTTTACGGCCCAGGTCAGGCCCTTGGGGTAGAAGAAGCGGAGCTTCTTGTGGGAGATGGACATGGTGATGTCGGTGGCGGTGCGAAGCTCGCCGTCCAGGTTCACGGGGGTGGGCTTGTCGCAAATGATCCGGATCTTCTTGGTGCGGAAATGGCGCACCAGCTTGGGAAGCTCCTTGTACCGTCCGGCCTTGTACTTGCCGATGATCCCCGGCACCTGGAGCCGGGACACCTTCTTCACCAGCAGGATGTCCAGCAGACCGTCGGCGGGGTCCGCCTCCGGCACCGGGTTGAAGCCGCCGCCGTACCAGCGGCCGTTGCAGACGCACACGAAGGTGTGCTTGCCCTCGATCCGCTTGCCGTTCAGCTCGATGATGTAATGCTCCGCGATCCCCTTGATCACGTTCACCACGGTGCTGGCGGCGTAGGCCCGGAAGCCGTGCAAAAGGGGCAGACGCTTGTATCGGGACACGTCGGTGCCGATCCGGGCATCCAGGCCCACGGAGCAGATGTTCATGGCGATGTCGCCGTTGCAGTCGATCAGGTCGAAGGTGGCTTCCTCCGCCTCCAGCAGCCGCTCCAGGTCGAAGAAGGCCTGGGGATCGTCGAAGAGCTTCACGAAATCGTTGCCGCTGCCGCCGGAGAACACGGTGACTGCCACATTGTCGTGGCCCGCCGCGCCCTGGACCACCTCGTTCAGCGTCCCGTCGCCGCCGCAGGCGTAGAGCCGGTAGGTTTCCCCGGTCTCGGCGGCCTCCCGGGCGAAGCGGGTACACTCTCCGGGGGCGGTGGAGACCCGGATATCGTAGCGCAGGCCTTTTTCCCGGCACAGCTTGTGGATCGTTTCGCTGTATTCGGCGGTGCGGTCACGGCTGCCCGCCGCCGGGTTGATGATGAATAGGTGGGTCATAGGGTACCTCCGATATGTTTCATAGGGCGGGGGCTCATTTCTTCGCGCGGCCGCCTAAATACATATAGTAGTCGCATTTGATCATGCCGTTGTAGAGCTTGCGCTTTTTGTCGGCGCGGCGGCCGAAATAATGCTCGAATTCCGGCTCGGAGGTGATGATATACTTCTTCCAGCCGTCGGCGAACTTTAGGTGGCGGCCCAAGGCGGAGTAGAGACGCTGGGCGGACTGCTGCTCCATCATCCGCTGGCCGTAGGGCGGGTTGCAGATGATCACGCCGGAGGGGGCGGGCAGGCTCATTTTCGTGGCGTCGCCGTCCCGGAAGTCGATGCAGTCGGCGACCCCAGCTTTGCGGGCGTTGGCCATGGAAAGGGACACGCATTTGGGGTCGTTATCGGAGCCCAAGATCTTATAGTCGCCCTTGAATTCCTTGTCCATGGCTTCGGCTCTGGCTTCCTGCCAGATCTTCTCGTCGGTCCACTGCTCCGCAGCGAACCGGCGGCGCAGGCCGGGGGCACGGTTCTTCGCGATCAGGGCCGCTTCGATGGGGATCGTGCCGGAGCCGCAGAAGGGATCCCAGATGAAGTCCCGGCCACGGTAGCGGGTCAGCATCACCATGGCGGCGGCCAGGGTCTCCCGCAGGGGGGCATCGTTGCCGATCGCCCGGTAGCCCCGCTTATGCAGGCCCGGTCCGGTGGTGTCCAGGTACAGCTGGCACCGGTCGTTCATGATCGAGAACTGGAGCTGGTATTTCACGCCGTCCTCAGGGAGCCAGGAAAGGCCATACTTCTCCCCCAGACGCTTGGAGGCGGCCTTCTTGATGATCGCCTGGCAGTCCGGCACGCTCATGAGCTGGCTGTTCAGACAGTGGCCCTTCACCGGGAACTGGCCGTTTTTGGGGATGAACCGCTCCAGATCGCAGTGGTAGACTCCCTGGAACAGCGCTTCGAAGGTCTTGGCTTCGAAATCCGCCAGGCAGATCATTACCCGCTCGCCGGTGCGAAGGTTCAGGTTGGCCCGTGCCAGGGCGCTTTCGTCCCCGGAGAACAGCACCCGGCCGTTCTCCACCCGGACGTTTTGCATATCCAGCCGACGCAGCTCATCGCCGGCGATGCCCTCCAGCCCGAACAGGCAAGGGACGGTGAATTCTAGTTGAGACATAGTTCCTCCGTTATATCAGCTTTTTCAGACCTGGGATCTGCTTGGCGACCCAGGTGATGCAGGCTCCCGCCATCAGCACCAGCCCCACATACAGCAGGGTCGAGAGGATGTCGGGCATCCATCGGGCCATGAGATCTCGGATCGGCCAGCCCCGTTCCCGTAGGATCTGCTCGATCAGGTAGATCCCGAAGGTGCAGCTGCCCAGGGTGGTGATGAGCTTCTCCGCGGTGGCGGGGAGGCTCCGGTGGGCGGTCAGCTTCCGGACCGTGGCATACACGGTGACGGTGGGGATCAGGCAAAGGGATTTATAGAAGGTGCCCACCTGGCCCTCCCCTGTCTGGCCCGTCAGACAGATCTTGTAGTGGGTCATATACATGGCGGCGGCCAGAGCCAGCACCGTCAGTCCCCAAAGGGCAGCGATCTGCTTCCTGCTCAGGTCCCGGTGTTCGAAGTACCAGCCCGCCGCCGGGAAGACCACGATGTCGCTGGTGGCCAGGATCACCTTCAGGGACGAGTTCAGCGTCAGGGCACCGCCGGACAGCCGGTATTGGAGCATGGGGATCACACCGGAGAACACCAGATGCAGTAGCAGGAGATACATCATCTCCCGGTCGTCCAAATTCCGGATCAGCTTCCGCAGCAAGGGCAGCAGGAGCAGCAGCCCCAGATAGGCGTACAGATACCAGTAGGGCGCGATCACGTTCCGGGAATAGAGGCTCTCCAGGAAATGGACCGGGGACATGGGCGTGTCGCGGCGCAGGCCGTAGTAGACGTACATCATCAGGCTGGCCAGCACCGTCACCAGGACGATCCGGGTGAAGCGGGTCTTGAGGACCTTGCCCGGGGCCTCCTCCTTGCCCATCAGGGTGGCACCGGTGATCATGAAGAAGAGGGGCACGCAGATCTGGCAGATCAGCGGCACCAGCATCGTCAGGAAATAGCGGAAGGAGGGCTCCAGGCCCAGATAGTAGGTGAAGCCACGGCGGCCGGTGTGGGTCAGGATCACGAAATAGATCGCGATGATCCGCAGGATCTCCAGGTGGATCTTCTTTCGTTTCATGGGATGATCTTGTTCCTTTTCAGGTAGCGTTCTTCTTCGGAGAAGACGCAACCGCAGTATTTTTGCATATAGAAGCCATGCTCCCGGGCGAAGTCTTGTCCGGCCCGGAAATAGGGGCGGAAGTCCCGGTAGAGGAACTGGACACCATATTCGTGGGCGGCACGCTCTGCTGTTTCGCGCATCAGCTCATGGTTTTGGTAGGGGCTGATGAACAAGGATGAGGTGAAGCTGTCGAAGCCCCCCTCCGCCGCCTGGCGGGCGGTCTCGAAGAGGCGGATCTCGTAGCATTTGACGCAGCGGTGTTCGATATCCTCCGCCACTGCCCGGACGAAGGGACGCAGGCCGTAGTCGTTGCGCTCGATCAGGGGCAGGGAGATCGTTTGGGCGTAGTCCCGGAGGCAGTTGCGCCGGGAGCGGTACTCGGTGAAGGGGTGGATGTTGGGGTTATACCAAAATCCGCTGACCTCGATCCCGTCGCCACGCAGCACTTCGATCGGCTGGTTGGCGCAGGGGGCGCAGCAGATGTGCAGCAGCGTTTTCATGGGAAACCTCCAAAAAAGTGGTCTACTGGCTATTATATCATGGAAAAGACCGGATCGCAAGGTTAGAAAAAAGCAGCCGGCACTTCGGTGCCGACTGCGTTTTTTCACTTCAGGACGTTCAGGAAGTTCAGCACGGCCAGCACGATGCCGGTCAGGCAGTAGACCTCCAGGACCCAGCCCACGATGCCCACCAGGAGGTTGACCACGGGGATCAGACCCAGCAGAGTCATGGCGACGCCGGACAGGACCATCAGCACGACGTAGATGATGATGCTGATCACCAGGGCGTTGGTGTCCTTTTCCTTGACCTTGAAGGAGAAGGGGAAAAGAGACTTCAGGATATCCATAAATACACCTCCTTCGAGTGATTTTCCGTATCATTATACCACGGCTTCCACGAAATGCAAGCAAAAGTTGATCAGATCCTGCCAAATACCCCATCTTTCATCAGATCGGTGATGGTCACCGGGCGGATCTGCCCGTGGAGATCCTTTCCTTGGACGTAGACCTTGACGTAGTTGGGGGCGTGGCCGGTGTACAGCTCCCCTTCCGGCTCCTCGAACAGCACCGGCTGCACCGTGCCGATCAGGCTCTGCCGGTAGCCCAGGGACATCTCCTGGGCAACTTCGATCGCCCGGCGGGAGCGGTCTTCCTTCACTGCGTTGGGGTGCTGGCCGGGCATCTTGTCCGCCGGGGTGCCGGGGCGGCGGGAATAGGGGAAGATGTGCATATCGGAGAAGCCGCATTTTTGGATGAAGGCCAGGCTCTGGGCGAACTCCTCCTCTGTCTCCCCCGGGAAGGCCACGATCATGTCGGTGGTGATGGCGCAGCCGGGGAAAAACTGCCGCAGGAGGGCGACGCTTTCATAGAACCGGGCGGTGTCGTATTTCCGGCGCATCCGGGCCAGCACCGTGTCGCAGCCGGATTGCAGCGACAGGTGGAACTGGGGGCAAAGGTTGGGCAGCGCTGCCAGGGCGGTGCAGACTTCCTCTGTGACGATCCGGGGCTCCAGGCTGCCCAGGCGGATCCGGCAGTGGGGGACGGCCTGGCAGATGGCTTGGATCAATGTGGCGGGGGACGGCTTCCCCGGCAGGTCCGCCCCCCAGGAGGCGATCTCGATGCCGGTGACCACGATCTCCCGGTAGCCCCGCTGCCAAAGGCTGCGGCACTGATCCACGGCCTCCTCCAGGGGGAGGGAGCGCACCGGACCACGGGTGTAGGGGATGATGCAGTAGGAGCAGAAGTTGACGCAGCCGTCCTGGACCTTCACCATGGCTCTCGTCCGCTCCTCCAGTCCCCCGGCGGGGAGGATCTCGAAGTCACGGCGGCGCAGAGCCACGTCCACATCCTGCCGCTTCTGCCGGTCGGCGGCGGTGGTCAGGAGCATCTGGATGAACTGCTCTCGCTGGGCGCTGCCGCCGATCACGTCCACCCCCAGCTTGGCGGCGGCCTCCGGGTCGTGCTGGGAATAGCAGCCGCAGACGGCGATCACCGCCTCGGGATGCTCCCGGCGGCACCGGCGGATCACTGCCCGGCACTTCTTGTCCGCCACCGCGGTGACGGAGCAGGTATTGATGATATAGCCGTCGCAGCTCCCTTCGAAGCTGCCGATCTCATGGCCCAGCCCGGAAAGCATCTGCTCCATGGCCTGGGTCTCGTACTGGTTCGTCTTGCAACCAAGGGTAAAAAACGCGAATACCATGTCAATTCCACCAATTTGTAAATAGTCTTTTGGTAAAGATCAGCCAAAGCGTCAATTGAAAACGAACAAAAATGTGCTATAATATTCGTCGATATCCATTATATACGAAAACCGCCGGTTTGTACAGGGGGAAAGCCATTTGAAGCAATTCGATATCATGCTGCACTCCTTCGAGGATGTCCAGGATTTCGTGGAGATCACCACGGTCCAGCCCTTCCGGGTGCTGGTAGGCAACGACCGGGTCCGAGTCAATGCCAAAAGCTTCATGGGCCTTTTCAGCCTGGATTTCAACCAGCGGGTCCATGTCCGTGCCGACTGCACCGACGAAGAATGCGATCGGTTCCAGCGGGCGTTGGAGAAATACCTGGCGTAAATGAATACGGCTCTTGTAGCACCGTCCTGGGAATACTCGGGGCGGTTTTTTACGTTTGACGATCCTGGGCGGGGATGGTATCATAGAGGTCGATAAATTATCGTTTAGCGTACTAAGCGCCGCAGGCGCATCCCTTCCCCCGGGGGGAAGGTGCCCCGAAGGGGCGGAAGAGGAATGCGGGAGGCGACGTGATGGTTTAGGGGCGGTATAGACCTGGATCATCGTTCAGCGTTTCAGCAAGTCTGATAGGTTTTCTGGACTTTTATGTTACTGCCCGCATTCCCCTTCCGACCTCGCTGCGCTCGGCCACCTTCCCCCCGGGGGAAGGCATTGCGCCCCTGCGGGGCGCTCGGCGGCCATCGGCCGCCGCATCTCGTCGCAATGCTAAACGATAATT
>JAFTKE010000078.1 GCA_017456045.1 Oscillospiraceae bacterium | reverse complement strand
TGCAGCTGAAGCAGTATGAGCAGGAGCAGGCGAAGCTGAAGCAGCTGGGCTACACGGTAGAACGGATGAAGGGCTGGGGCATCAACAACCGCACCCTGTATCGTCGGGCCATGTCGATCCAGCATCGGATGGATCGGATCCGCAAGACCGAGAAGCCCAAGACAGAGAAGACCATGAAAGCCACCTTCGGGGAGAAGAGCTTCTCCGGAGACGTGGTGTTCAAAATGAAGAACTTCGGTAAGGCATTTGGTGATCGCACGCTATTTGCGGATGTTGAGCTGAACGTGGAGGCCGGTGAACGGATCGCACTGCTGGGAGACAACGGCACCGGAAAGTCCACCTTCATCAAGTGTCTGCTTGGGGAAGAGGATTTCCAGGGAAAGCTGCAATTCGGTCCTACTGTGAAGTGGGGATATCTGCCCCAGATCATCAAGTTCAGCCACCCGGAGCGGACGCTGTACGATACCATGCTGTATGAGAAGAACTGTACTCCCCAGGTGGCGAGGGATCGCCTGGGTGCGTTCCTGTTCCAGGGGGAGGATGTGTTCAAGACCGTGGGGACCCTGTCCGGCGGTGAGCAGTCCCGACTGCGGCTGTGTATGCTGATGGATGAGAAGATCAATCTACTGATCCTGGACGAACCGACGAACCATTTGGACATCGCGTCCCGGGAGTGGATCGAAGCGGCGATCGAGGAATTCGAGGGCGTGCTGCTGTTCGTATCCCATGACCGATATTTCATCGAGAAATTCGCGGAACGTATCTGGCTGCTGGAGGACGGGAAGATCCGGGACTTCAAGTGCGGCTATCAGAAATATCGCTCCATATTGGAGCATGAGCAGGCGGCGAAGCCTGTGGCGATCTCAGCGCCAAAGCCCAAGAAGGAGAAGCCTAAAGGCGGCACCAAGGAGACGGAGAAACTGATCCGCCGGCTGGAACGGGAGATCGGGAAGCAGGAGCTGGTGGTGGCGGGATTCGACCAGAAGATCGAGGCTGCTGCTGCCGACTATCAGGAGCTGACCCGCCTGCTGGAGGAAAAGGAAGAAGCGGAGCTGGTCTTGCTGGATCTCATGGAACAGTGGGAACAGGCACAGGAAGGATGAATATTGAGTATGATCGGTTTTGGCATGTTTCAGGTCATGTTTTTTCTGGTGTTCGCACTGGTGATCGGTGTGTTCATCATGGGGCTGGTCCGTGGGGTCAGTCAGTGGAACAAGAATAACCACTCGCCCCGGCTGACGGTGGAGGCCACGGTGGTGACGAAGCGCACCGATGTGTCCCACCATCACCATCATCATGGAACTGGCCATGTGGGACATACTTCTTCGTCTACCACCTA
Organism: Oscillospiraceae bacterium; assembly: GCA_017456045.1. GTDB lineage: Bacteria > Bacillota > Clostridia > Oscillospirales > Oscillospiraceae > Faecousia. The sequence goes on along the minus strand of JAFTKE010000078.1, from coordinate 25,457 downwards.
TTATGTGACCTTCCAGGTAGCTAGCGGCGACCGGATGGAGCTGCACGTGGATGGCTATGAATACGGGATGCTGGTGGAAGGTGACCGGGGCGATCTGAGCTTCCAGGGGACTCGGTATCTGGGGTTCGTCCGCAAGTGACGGATAAGGATGCGACTAAGAAAAGAGAATATGTATGGAACGTCACTATCAGTGGCGTCGCCCATCAGATCGGCTGTAGATTCGCCGGAGACCGTTATGAGCTGTATGCTGACGGTGTGTATGCCATGGAGATACTGCGTGATCGTATTTCTACGATGTGGGATGGGATGCAAAAGCCTGTGTCCCTGTTTGGCAAGGAGTGCCTTTTTGTAGTGATGGATGAGGTCCCGGATCTGGTGATCGACGGGATCATGGTGGGAAGGAAACGGGACTATGAAAAGTTCCTTCGCAGAAGGGCTTGCCGACCCTATATTGGATATGGGATCCTTCTGGGAAGTTGCGTACTGTTGCTGGTGGCTGTGGTCTGGCTCTTGGTTTCCGGAAGAGGGTCACAGACTGGGTGGTATGATATTTTTATTGCCCTCGGAGCAGCGGTCACCATGGGAGCATGGAGCATTAAAAATATGTGGAGGCTGACACAAGCCCATAGCAGTTCCGGAAATGAAACGAACACATAAAGAGGGACCGAGCCGATGGAGGAAATCAGATGGAACGGTTGATCGACTTTTTGGACAGACTGGAGAGCGGGAACATATACTATCGGTTGAACAAAATTAGAGACAGCATCCTGGTGGAGATCGCCGTTCCTGGTCAAAGATGGGAAGTTGAGTTCATGAGGGACGGAGAGGTCTTGGTAGAGAGATTCGTCAGTACTGGGGATCTCGGTGGAGAAGAGGAACTGGCTGTTTTATTCCGAGAGTTTTAAGCCTTTCCCTATGACGCATCTTGTCTTGAGATCGTGGATCAGATCCTTAATGAGCGGTAAACAGGTCGGGGATGCTGTAGACATCCGCGACGACCAGCCTGAGGTCGGAAAGTGGTTGACACGACCTTGAAACAGGCATATAATATGGCAAGATAACTTCAAAGGAGCGAATGCGAAATGAGTTCTTGTAACGGTAATTGCAGCAGCTGCGGCAGTGACTGTGCTGATCGTAAGGCAGAGAGCCTGCTGGCCAGCCTGAACCCCAAGGCCAGCGTGAAAAAGGTGATCGCCGTGGTGTCTGGTAAGGGCGGCGTAGGCAAGTCCACCGTCACCTCCATGTTGGCGGTGGCTATGTCCCGGAAGGGGAAGCGTGTGGGCGTTCTCGATGCTGATATCACCGGTCCTTCCGCACCCACGGCCTTTGGTGTCACCGAGTGCCAGGGGGCCAATGAGGACGGGCTGTATCCCGCTTTGACCAATGGTGGGATCCAGGTCATGTCCATCAATCTGCTGCTGGACGATCCGGCAGATCCTGTGGTCTGGCGCGGCCCGGTGATCGCTGGCGCAGTGAAGCAGTTCTGGACCGATGTTATCTGGGAGGACGTGGACTATCTGTTCATGGATATGCCTCCCGGGACCGGCGATGTTCCTCTGACCGTGTTCCAGAGCCTGCCGGTGGACGGTATCGTGATCGTGACCAGTCCCCAGGATCTGGTGAGCATGATCGTTTCCAAGGCAGTGAAGATGGCGAACATGATGCACATCCCGGTGCTTGGCTTCGTGGAGAACTATAGCTACCTGGAGTGTCCTGACTGCGGTAAGAAGATCCAAGTGTTCGGTAAGAGCCATCTTGATGATGTGGCAGCTTCCTTCGGTCTTCCGGTGCTGGCCAGGCTTCCCATCGATCCCAATGTAGCTCAGTGCTATGATAATGGTCTGATGGAGACGGTGGATACCTCCAATGTGGATGGTGTGATAGAAGCCATCGAAAAGGCGCAATGATACGATTTTTCGGCACGTTGCTTCGGCAACGTGCCTTTTTTGTGCGGTATGTGACCGGTTTCCCTTGTTTCAGCACATGGCTGAGGATATGATCATCTTTGAGATGGACAAAACAAGGAGGAGGCGGTACAATGAAGCTAAGGTACATAGAGGCGATCCTGCTGATCATTGCTATCACGTTGGTGATCGGATGTGGATGGACGCCGACATCGATCGCGGTGGTGGAGGCTACGACAGTCCCTACGATGTCGCTCCGGGAAGAGACGGTCATCGAACCGGATGAGCAGGAACGGATGCTTTTGATAGGCGATATGCGAGTTTGCGGGCTTCGTGATCACGCGAGATTCGATGGGGCAGACTATTTTTGCTGCCCGGAGATGAGCGTGTTCAATATTTGGGATGTGAGATCAAGTGATCAGGGGTCCCAGGACATGACGATCAGGGAACTGCTGGCGGAGCGAGAGTATGATATTGTGGTCGTGTGTCTTGGGCTCAACGAGTCAGGATATCCGCTGGATAGTCTGGAGCGTCAGTATGGAGATCTGGTCAGGTTCGTTATCCAGACGCAGCCTCAGGCGATGGTCGTCCTTCATGGTCTGATCGCTGTGGGTCATCGGCAAGCGGAGCAGGTCCCTTATACCGCACCGGATAATCTGGTCCGCATCGATATGAAGATCCAACAGATCGCTAGACGATATCGGGTCTATTATGTGGGGATGGATCCGTCCTTCGTGGATGAGGACGGGTTCCTTCGGTGGGAGCTGTCCACCAATGGTCGTGATCTGACACCGGAGGGGAGCCGTCATTGGGCGAAGCTTCTTTCTGAGGCGATAGAAAAGATGGAGGGGTAACGATGGAAATGAGGATGCTTGACCACGAAAAGGTGCTTTCTATGCTGCCGGATCGGGATGTGAAGGCGCACAAAGGCCGTTTCGGGCGTATCTTGCTTCTTTGTGGCAGCATGGGGTATACCGGAGCCGCTGCTTTGGCGGCCATGGGCGCGCTGCGAAGTGGAGCGGGGTTGGTGTATTTGGGAGTCCCTGCGTGTATCTATGCCATCGAGGCGGTGAAGCTGACAGAACCGGTGGTGTTCCCGCTGCCGGACCGGGATGGGACATTGAGTCCTGATTCGATCCCCCAGATCCGGGAGATGCTCTCTCGGATGGACGCCGTCTTGGTCGGTCCTGGCCTCGGACAGTCGGACGGGACGCGGGAGGTGCTGCGGACGGTGCTGCTGGGATATCCCGGTCCTGTGGTGGTGGACGCGGATGGAATAAATCTTCTTGCCAAGCATAAGGATATGGTGCGTGGAAGGGACGGTGTGACGATCCTGACGCCCCACGATGGTGAATTCCTCCGCTTGGGAGGCTCTTTGCAGGAGGATGCTCTGGATGCGGTCTCTCGGTTGGCAGTGGACTTGGGGTGCATCGTCGTACGAAAGGGACATCGGACGCTGGTCTGTGATGGTAGGATCTGCTATGAAAACCCCACTGGTAATCCCGGGATGGCGGTAGGGGGCAGTGGTGACGTTTTGGCGGGTATGATCGTTGGCTTGCTGGGGCAGGGGATCTCGCCATTCGAAGCGACTGCTATGGCGGTGTGGCTCCATGGAGCGGCAGGTGACCGGTGTGCCCAGGAAATGGGGCAATATGGCATGCTTCCTACAGATATGCTGGACAAACTTCCACGACTGATGAAATAAGGCGTGATAGTATGAAACGGTTGGTGGGGATCGTGTTGGGGCTGGTGTTCCTGGTTGGCTGCAATGCGTCGGAAGAGTCGCTGGATCGGGCGATGGGACTGCGGGCAAAGCTATTGGGAAGCAGTGGGTGCAGCTTCGATACTACGATCACAGCGGACTATGGTGACAAGACCTGTATGTTCCAGGTCTCCTGTCAGGTGGATCAGGAGGGCGATCTTCTCTTTACGGTCCAAGGGCCTGAGGTGATCGCGGGAGTGAGCGGGAAGATCTGTGGTGATGGTGGAGAACTGACATTCGATGATAAGGCGCTGGCGTTCCCACTGCTGGCGGACGATCAGTTGACACCGGTGAGCGCTCCATGGATCTTCATCAAGACGCTCCACGGGGGCTATGTGAGATCCTGCGGGGTGGATGATGACATGGTCCGGGTGTCGATCGACGACAGTTATGAAGAGGATGCACTGCGACTGGATATCTGGCTTGGAAAAGATGATATGCCGGTCCGGGCGGAGATCTTGTACCGGGACCGCAGGATATTGTCTTTGCAGATCGAAAACTTCAAGATCCTGTAGCATTTCGTGGCTTCCTACATAGGATGTTTTATCAGGCGCACCGTATATTTTTCCTTGACGCGTGGGAGAATAGGACTAACCGCGTTACATATGGATGATTCCGGTAGCGCAGGTAATGTTTCTATCGGAGTGTGAGCGAAATGGATACCACGGTCAAACGGGGCGATATCTTTTATGCGGATCTGTCGCCGGTGGTGGGCAGCGAACAGGGTGGCACCCGTCCGGTGCTGATCGTCCAGAACGATACGGGGAACCGTCATTCTCCTACCGTGATCGCGGCGGCGATCACCAGTCAGACGGGGAAGGCAAGGCTCCCCACCCATATCAATATCGCCGGTGGCAGCGTGGGGCTTTCCAAGGATTCGGTGATCCTCCTGGAGCAGATTCGCACGATCGATAAGCGGCGTTTACGGGAGCATATGGGCCACTTGGATGCGGAGCATATGCATCTTGTCAATGATGCGATCGCTGTCAGCTTTGGGCTTCATGACGACCGATAACATGAACTCCCCCCTTGGCACATATGCTTGTGCCAAGGGGGGAGAAGTTTTGGAAGGGATCTATGATATCTTTTTGGGGGAGATACCGGTCGGGAAGGTGGAGGTAGAAAAGCAGGGGCTTTACTACCACTTCGAGTGCAGATGCAAGCTGACAGGCGATGGGATGTACCGGCTGATGGTGGAATGCGATGGTCACCATGAGAACCTGGGGATCCCGGTGCCGTCAGGCGGGGAGTTCCGGTTGACCAGGAAGCTGGCCGTGAAGCGGTTGGGGAAAGGCTATCTGACGTTCCGGGCGCTACCCAAGCATCAGGATCAGGGAAGACGGTTCGTCCCGGTGTATCCGGAGGAGCCATTCGCCTATATCACTCGGCTGCAGGATGCGTTTTTAGAGGTAAGGAACGGTCAGGTGGGGGTGATGATCAGGTAGGGGACGGATATCGAGAATACTCTCCTGGGTCATCTTCCCGGTGGGCTTGCTCTTTGAAGATGGCTTTCTCGTCCTCAGTCATCATGGCCTGGAAATGGTCCAAAGCTAGGATCGTGTCGAAATAGGTCCCAGGGCTGGACCATCTGTTGACGGACAGGATGGCGCGGATCGCATCTTCCCGGGATAGAAGCTCCTGGAGCGCAGGGCTGTTTTTGATCATTTCTTCCCAATATCCATCTGCTCCGGAGCAGATATAGTAGGACAGCTCGTTGCTGTACATGAGAGAATAGGCAAGCTCCATGGACTCCATGCCGGCGTGATCGGGGTAGAAGTATACGCACCGTCCTTCTACACGCTGTATGCCTTGTGCATCCGTGTATGATACAGTGATCGAAAGCTGGAAGTCCGCAGACGTGTAGCCATATACGAAGGCACCGCAGATCCGTCCGTCACCCTGGTGGATGTATAGGATGTCCAGCGCAAAATCCTCTGACTCTGGTCTTAGGTATTCGGGCAGATACTCTGTTTCGACGATAGGATGGTCACCGCGGGTGAAAGCGACTTCAGGGAAACAGATCAGGATGTAAAAGTTGGGATCCCATTTATTAGAGGTTGGATGATGATCGTTCAGTGCATACCAGATCTGGCCTGCGTGTCGGAATGAGATCTGATGGTCCGCCGCGGATGTCAGTCCGTCGATATAGATATCCACGTCTGCTGGGTGGACCTCCATCCGGTCGATCAACGCAGAAGAGAACACAGGCTGGATCTCGATAGGATCTGTCGTCTCTGTTTGTTTCTGATATCTGGCTGTTACAGTGATGGAGGTAGGGTCGAGGGACGTGCCGAAAACGAAGCATCCGCCGATGCGGTCATTTTCCCAATAGTAACAGTAGGATACATCGTTGGGGCTAAGAGTGGATGAAAGGGCCTGCATCATGTCGAAGGCGATGATCTCAGGTTTGTCATCGGCGGTGAAGATCCGTCCGGGATCGAACTGGATCTGGATGCAGTAGGTCGCGTTTCGTGCTGTGGTCAGATGCTGCTCGGCATCTAAAAGTTGCCATGTTCGATGTCCATTGGTAAACCAAAAACTGGATATTTGGATCGAACTTGTGGTTTCAAACATACCAGAATTGCCCTCGAATTCAAGGGTCCCGGTCCTGTCTAAGATCTTGTATATCAATGGATCGTCTGGTGGAGTCGTGATGCTGGGCTGGGGCTGGGTGTCGTTTTGACTTCGCATGAACAGCAGCATGGGGGTCGCGATCAGCACCAGGAGCAGCATCAGGATCGAAAGCAGGCGCCATGGCTGAAAAGAGCCGACGGGAGCATCCCCGTCGGCTTCTTTCGGTGTATCGGTCAGGGGCATATCAGGGGTGGGGATACGGATACCGCCGTTGCAGGTAGTATCCAGGTCCAGACCGACAGGGCAGTGGTCGGAGCCCATGATATCCGGATGGATCGTAGCATCGTAGATCTGCTCTTTTAGGCGGTCGGATACCAGGAAATAGTCGATCCGCCAGCCTGCGTTATTGGCCCGGGCGTTGTACATATAACTCCACCAACTATAAGCGCCGGTCTTATCCGGGTACAGGTGGCGGAAGGTATCGGTGAAGCCGCTATCCAGCAATGCGGAGAAGGCGCTGCGTTCTTCGTCGGAGAAGCCGGCGTTGCCCCGGTTGGAGCCGGGATTTTTCAGGTCGATCTCTTTGTGGGCCACGTTCAGGTCGCCACAGATGATCACGGGCTTTTTGGCGTCCAGCTCCTTCAGGTAGCCACGGAAGGCCTCTTCCCAGCGAAGGCGATGGTCGATCCGGGCAAGTCCTCGCTGGGCGTTGGGGGTGTAGCAGGTGACGAGATAAAATTCCGGATATTCCAGGCAAATTACACGGCCCTCGGTGTCCAGCTCTGGGGTGCCCAGCCCATAGGTGACGGACTGGGGCTCGTACCTGGTGAAAATAGCGGTGCCGGAATAGCCCTTCTTCTGGGCGTAGCACCAATATTGGTGGTATCCCGGCAGGTCAAGATCGATCTGACCTTCCTGGAGCTTGGTCTCCTGGAGACAGAAAAAGTCAGCGTCCAGCTCCCGGAATCGGTCCAGGAAACCTTTATTCACACAGGCTCGAAGGCCGTTGACGTTCCATGAAACGAATCTCATATTCCATCTCCTTCCTCGATATCGAATGCGGGGAATTCCACCGTGAAGGTAGTCCCCACGCCAAAGGTACTTTCTACGTGGATGGTGCCCTGGTTCCGCTCTACCATGCTTCGGACGATGGAAAGTCCCAGTCCGCTGCCACCGGTGGCCCGGCTTCGGCCCTTATCCACACGGTAGAATCGCTCGAAGATATGGCTCAAGGCATCCTCAGGGATCCCAGTGCCGGTATCTGCTACGGTGAGGATGCCGCAATCCTCGTTTCGGCTCAGCGAGATGTTCAGACGGCCGCCGGGAACATTGTATTTTATCCCGTTCTCGGCCAAATTGAACGCGATCTGGTACAGATCGTCCTCCAGGATCAGGATGGGCGCGTCGTTGCTAAGATCTGTCTCGATGGTGACATCGGACTGCTGCGCCAGGACCGAAAGCATATCCACCACTCGCTGGATCGTGGGGGCCATGAGGATGATCTCGTGGTCATCTTCTTCGGCGGAGTTTCCCTTGGTCAGGGATAGGAGTTTCTCGGACATGCGGTTCAGACGCTCTGCCTCATCGCCGATATCGCCCACGAACTCACGGATGGTATCCAGGTCCATATCGTTTTGGAGGATGGAGTCAGAGAGCAGCTTGATGGAAGCTAGGGGTGTCTTCAACTCGTGGGAGGCATCGGAAACGAATTGGGTCCGTTTATTCTCCGAGGTTTGGAGACGGTCTGTCAGATCGTTGAATTCTTCCGCCAGGATGGTGAACTCATCGCTGCCACCGATAACGAGCTTTTGGGAGTAGTCGCCTTCCTGCAAGACTCGGATGGAGCCCATGATCTTACGGATCCGCTTCGAGATCGCGCTGGAGAAGATCAGGGAAAAGGCGATGATGATCAGCTCCAGAGTGACGGTGATCGTAAGGATCGTCCGTTGGAGGGACATGATCAGCTGCCCCTGGTCGTTATCGATCTCCAGGACGTAGATGCACCCGGTGGTGACCCCATTGGAGATGACCGGGACGGCAGCCTCAGAACGCATGGTCCCGCTGTGGTATGTCCAGTGGAAAACATCATAGCCTTGGATCGCTTTGGGGATGTGAGAGATGGTCGTTTTCTCGTCTGCCAGAAGACTAGGGTCGGAGCTGTAGATGATATAGCCTTTCGGGTCAGTGACGATGATCTGATCCATTTTCAGTGTGGTGATCCCTTCGATGGTGGAGGTCACAGCAGAGATGGTCATGGAATCCAGCTCCTCCAGCTCGTCAGCAGCGTGCAAGGCTTTTTCAAGGATGGCCGTTTCCTTGTTTTGGTAGAAAACCTTTTTGCAAGCCTGAGAGCAGTAGAGGTTCAAAAACACCAGGACGCCGAAGGTGATGGTGATATATACCAGGGCGTATCGAAAGTGGATACGACCATAACGACGTTTTTTGGGAATATTATTTTCGGAAATAATAGCCAACGCCCCACTTCGTCATGATATAGTTGGGTTTCGCCGGGTCTTCTTCCAGCTTCTCCCGTAATCTGCGGATGTGTACATCCAACGTGCGGATATCGCTTCGATACTCATAGGCCCAGATGGAGTCGAGAAGCGCCTCACGAGAGTAGACACGGTTAGCGTTTCGCATCAGGAACTCGATCACATCGAATTCCTTGGCGGTCAACTCCACGAGCTGCCCGGATCGGTAAGCATTTCGGGCGTCCAGATCAAGAGAGATCGGACCGATGGTCAGTGTATTGGAGGAGCGTTCCTTGCCGCTGCCAGCTCTGCGAAGCAGGGCCCGGATCCGGGCCTTCAGCTCCAGGATGTTGAAGGGCTTCGTCAGATAATCGTCCGCACCGCAGTCGAAGCCGATCAGCTTATCGATATCATCGGCCTTGGCGGTGAGGAGTATGATCGGGACGTTGGAGGATTCCCGGATCTTGGAACAGGCGGAGAGACCATCCATTTGAGGCATCATCACATCCAGTATGATCAGTGCTACCTCGGGATCTCTGGCCAGCTCTATGGCTTCCAGACCATTTGCGCCGGTGACGACTTCATATCCATCGTTTTGCAGGTTGAATCGGATACCCTTGACGAGCAAAGCTTCGTCATCTACTACCAGGATCTTCATTGTTGACCTCCCACCGTGATGTATTCCAAAAGAGATGTCAGGCGTTTATCACCGATCCCCTCCACGTTGCCAAGCTCGTCAACGGATCGGAAGGGGCCATAGGTCTGCCGATAGTCGATGATCCGCTGAGCCAGTACTTCGCCGATCCCGGGAAGCTCCATCAGCTCCTCCAGGGTGGCCGTGTTCAGATCGACCAGGCCGCCAGTGTTAGGTGTTGGGGTGGTGGTGGCAGCGGTAGCGGTAGATGGTCTCGTGGTGACCGGAGCATCGCTGACGGTGATCTTACTGTCGTTCATATTCCGTCCCACAAGGAAACCGGTCAAGAATATTGCGAACGTCAACGTAACGATGATCAATATGATGCTTGCTTTTTTCATGAGCGACCACCTCGTGGATTGACTACCATCACAAAAGCTGGTATAATACTACCCACATTATACACGAGTTTTAGCCGCTGGACAAGTCCGGTGTTGGATATTGAGGTAGTTTTATGAAAAATAAGCGTCTTTTTTGTATGATCGTGCTGACGCTTTGGGTCATACAGTCCTTGGCTGTGCCTGTGCTGGCGTCTTCGGCTGTGGAGCAGGGGAGCATGACGTTGGATGGGCAGGTCAGCGTATACGGAGATGGTAAGCTGCTGGATACAGCGAAGTCCGTGATCTTATATGAGATGGAGACTGGGACGCTGGTCTATAGCTGGGATGCGGACCTAAGGATCGATCCTTCCGGCATGAACAAGATCATGACGGCGATGCTGGCGATCGAGCTTGGAGATCCTGACACCATCGTCACCGTGGAACGAGCTGCACTGGATTCTGTGGGGATCGGCTCTGTGTCCGCAGGACTGAAGGCTGGAGAAGAGATGAGCTTACGAGATCTTCTTTACTGCATGATGGTGGGCTCCGCCAACGATGCCGCTGCTGTCATCGCCCAGCATATCGGCTCCGACCAGGAACGGTTCGTCCAGCTTATGAATCAGAAGGCCCAGGAACTGGGCTGCACAGATACGAACTTCATGAACGCCAATGGGTTGAGCCATGAGCAGCAGTATACCACTGCCCGGGATCTGGCGAAGATCACTTTGGAGGCGATCCAGGATCCTCTGTTCGTGGAGCTGTTTGGAGCGGTCTCCTATACGGTCCCGGCGACGAATAGATCGGATGCACGGGAGCTGGTCACCACTAACTACTTGATGCTTCCTGATAAGAAACAATATGACCAGCGGGTCATTGGTGGTAAGACCGGAGCCCTCAGCACCACGGATCGGAGCTTGATCTGCACTGCGGAAGTCGATGGACTTCGTTATCTTTCCGTGGTCATGAGCGCACAGGGGACGGTGACGGCCAATGGATTGGCGGTCAAGACCTTTGGCAGCTTTGAGGAGACTGGGAAGTTATTGGATCATGGATTTGATAACTACTCTATTCGGCAGCTCCTGTATGAAGATCAGGTCATGGAACAATTCCAGGTCACCGGCGGCGAGAACGATGTGATCGGCCGACCTGCGCAGGATCTGATGGTAGTCCTTCCTAAGGATATCGTGTCGCTGGATGTGAGTTATCAGTTCGTTACTTCGCCGGAAGGGCTAACTGCGCCGATCCTGTCCGGAGGGAAGATCGGGACGATCGAGGTATGGTTTCGTGGGAAATGTGTCGGCAGCTGCGATCTTGTTGCCATGCATGACGTGGATCAGCCTGGCGTAGACAACATTTCGTTGATCCCCACTGCGGAGGCAGTGGCGCAGCGGACATGGACCACGTGGCTGCTGCTGATCGGTATCGTGATCTTTGGCGCGCTATTGATCTTCATTGTAGTCCTGATAGTCATGCGCCGGATCCGATTGGCCAAGATCGAGCGGCGCCACAAGATCATTCGGGGAGAGACCGGGGGGAAACAGTGATATGCAGGAATGGACCGAGTTGGAAGATGCGTGTCTTCGCTGTGAGAAATGCGGTCTGTGGACTACCCGGCGTAATGTGGTGTTCGGTGTCGGTCCCAGGGACGCGGATGTCATGTTCATTGGAGAAGGTCCGGGCGAATTAGAGGATATGAGAGGAGAGCCCTTCGTGGGTCCTGCTGGGAAGCTACTGGACGATATGCTCTCGATCATCGATCTGAGCCGGGAGAATTGTTATATCGCCAATATCGTCAAGTGCCGTCCTCCGCGCAACAGAGATCCATTGGAGGAGGAGCAGGAGGCTTGTATCGGATATCTGCGACAGCAGGTCAAGCTGATCAGGCCCAAGATCATCGTGTGTCTTGGAAGGATCGCTGCCACCAGATTGATCAGGCCTGACTTCCGGATCACTCGGGAGCATGGGAAATGGACCTCCAAGAACGGGGTGTGGTTCATGGCCATGTATCACCCGTCCGCACTGCTGCGGGACGTATCCAAACGTCCGGAGAGCTTCGATGATCTGATGTCCCTTCGTACGATGATCAGGAACATCAAGGCGAAGATATGAAAATGAGGCTGCGTTTTTCGCAGCCTCATTTTTATGTGGAAGGTGGAATGATCCGGGGGACGCGTCGCATAGGATGGTAATGGTCCTGGCCTGGTCAAATGGGAGAATACTTTACGATCACGTTACGGTCATTATCGGTGAGTTCAGAAACGTCTGTGACGCCTGTTCCGTAAACATTGACCTCCACCAGCAGGGGACAAGCAGCAAGGGGGGTCACAGAGGTGATGCCGCTGTTCTGCTCCATATCCACGTAGTTCAGGGAAGGCAAGCCTTTCAGTGGATCCAGGGAAGTGATCAGATTGTAGGACCCATCGATCGAAACGAGGGAGTGATCTTTGGTGAAGGCGGGCAGCTGTGTCACCTGGTTATGGGACAGATCCAGGATCATCAGCCCGGTCAGGGAGCTGAGAGCTTGGATGTCTGTGATCGCATTATCGGAGATATCCAGATCGCCGATGGTGGTGCAGGTAGAAAGGGTCGTTACTTCCGTCAGAAGGTTATTGGACAAGTATACTGTCCGCAGGCCGGGGATCGATTCCAGACCGGCGATGGTGGTCAGATCGTTCTCGTTCAGGTCCAGTACCATCAGGGAAGTGCAGCTGCTGATGGGAGCGGTGGTTGAGATGGCGTTGTAAGAAGCATAAAGCTCTGTCAACTTGGTCATACCGCTAAGATGCTCCAGGGTATCGATGGCGTTATGGCTCAGGTCGAGATAGGAAAGCTCTGAAATATAGGACAGGGCTGTCAGATCACGGATCGTATTGTCGCTCAGGTCGAGACGGGTCAGTTTCGTGGCAGCACTGAGGGGGTCGATACCAGAAAGGGAGGTGCCACTAAGGGTCAGGGTCGTCAGTTTTGGCAAAGCAGCGATATATTGCAGATCGCTGGATCTGACAGGCATGTCCACGATGATAAGATCATGAAGCTCGGTCAAGGACGACAGGGAGGACAGCTCCTCAAAGCCGTCGTGGTCACGGATGATCAGCTGCTGGAGGAACGGGAGATATCTCAGGTCCTCCAAAGACTGGGCATCGCTGGGGATCGCCAGAGTTGTGATGGCCCAAAGCTCGTTGGTATACAACACATGGTCATCACTGACTTGCAGTGCCTGGCGGACTGCCTGGTCGATGGCTGGGTCTGTAAGGGTCACTTCTTCGATCACGCCGGCTACGGTGTACCCCAGTGTGATCAGGGGACTGACCAAGCCCTCATCACTGACTACCAGAGCCTTGACTGTGGTCTCACCGCCGGAAAGCTGGATGGGATCAGTGTAGTGTGCCTGAGAGGTGGAGGGATACTCTCCATCAGTGGTGGCGTAGATGGTGCCGGCGGGGGCATCCAGAGTGACCGTGATGTATTGGCTGAAATACCCAGGTTCCGGAGAGACGGTGGGAGCAGTGGGGCGCTTCGCGTCCAGCTGCGCTCTAATCGTGGGATCGGACACGTTATCCAACATGGTCACCGCATCCAAAAGCTTGTCCTGCACGACATAGGTCTGACATAGAGCGATGTACAGATCCACGCTTCCTCCATCCGCGATAGCGTGAGAAAGGGTGGATTCCGCTTTCGTGTAATTGCCGACTTCAACGAACTGTTGGGCAAGTTCGATCGCTACATCTTCATCGTTTCCGGATTGCTGATAGGCCAGCTCATACAGCCAGGTGGACAGGCTGTGATCGCCATTTTCACCGGCGCGGCGCGCCTGATCTACCAGGATATCACGGGTGAGCTGGGGGTCATATTTCAGCAGATACCAAACGATGCTGCATAATATCGCTATGATCAAAAGGATGGGGACCGCGATCTTGAGTGCTTTTTTCATGGCGTTGCTCCATTCGACATTGTATGGATCAATTATATCTTTCGGTTAGTCCTGTGTCAAGGACCGACAAGAAATTCCGCCTGGAAGCCTCTGGGCGAAGGATACCACAAGGAGGAACTATGAAGGCCATCATGAAACAGTTCGTACAGTCAGCGGTGATGACGGTAGTGTTACCGGGGATGTTGTTTTCCTCTTCGGAGAAGCTGCCCCAGACGGATCAGCTCGAGGCGGTAGTGTGTCAGCATACGTGGATCCCGGTCTTGAAAGAGGATGGCAGGATCGTAGCTATGGAATTAGAAGAATACATCAGTCGCGTGGTCTTGGGGGAGATGCCTGCTTCATTCGATGAAGAGGCGTTGAAGTCCCAGGCTGTCGCCGCTCGTACCTATACGTTACAGATGGTGGAGGAGGGGAGCCGGCATCAAGGGGCGGTATGTACGGACTATCGTTGTTGTCAATCATATATGGATCCCGAGGAGTATCTGCATACAAGAGGTACCCAGGAACATTTGGACAAAGTCTTCGAAGCGGTGGCAGACACGGCAGGGGAGGTGGTATGCTATGATGGGGAGCTGATCTGCGCCACCTATTTCGCAAGCGCGGGTGGCTATACGGAGGATGCCAGAGAGGTTTGGGGCCAGTCCTACCCCTATCTGATCAGCGTCAGCAGCCCGGAAAGCAGCGTTTATGATGATAAAGAGGTCCGGTTCTCCTTCCAGGAGTTCCAGGATCGGTTGGGCACCGCCTTGAAAGGGGCACCGGAAAGCTGGTTCGGCGCTGTTACGTATACAGTGGGCGGTGGAGTGGATTCTATGAGGATCGGACAGACCAGGTATTCCGGTGTGGAGATCAGAGGGATCTTTGGACTTCGTTCTACTGTGTTCCAGGTGGAAGTCACAGAGGACAGCGTGGTTTTCAGGACGGATGGATATGGTCATCGGGTGGGATTGAGTCAGTATGGGGCCGAAGCGATGGCTGTGGATGGCTATAGTTACGACCAGATCTTGTCCCACTATTATCAAGGGACCACCCTTGAGACCTATCGCGATGATTGACAAAAGGCGGCTTTTGAAGTAAAATACCTTCAAACTTCTGAATTTGGAGGAGATCACCTTGCCGATCCAGATCCCTAACGACCTGCCTGCCGCGGGTATCTTGCAGCAGGAGAATATTTTCGTCATGCCCCAGCATCGGGCTGTGACCCAGGACATCCGTCCGTTGGAGATCGTCCTGCTGAATCTGATGCCCACCAAGGTGGCCACGGAGACTCAGTTCTCCCGGCTTTTGGGCAACACGCCCTTGCAGGTGCGGTTGGAACTGATGCACACCTCCTCCCATAAGGCCAAGAACGTGTCTGAGGATCATCTGCTCAGCTTTTATAAGAGCTTCGAGGAGCTGAAAGATCGGAAATTCGACGGCATGGTGATCACCGGCGCGCCGGTAGAGCACATGGATTTCGAGGATGTGGATTATTGGGAAGAGCTGACCAAGATCATGGAGTGGAGCAAGACCAACGTCCATTCCACGCTCCACATCTGTTGGGGCGCTCAGGCTGGGCTCTATTATCACTATGGCATCCAGAAGCACCAGCTGCCGGAGAAGATGTTCGGCGTCTTCCCTCATCGTGCGGACTATAAGCGTTCTATCTTGATGCGTGGTTTCGATGATATCTTCTGGGTACCCCATTCCCGCCACACTACGGTGCTGCGGGAGGATATCGAAGCGGTCCCGGGGCTGAAGATCTTGGCCTCTTCCCAGGAGGCAGGGGTCTACGCGGTGACCAATAAGGAAGGCCGTCAGATCTTCGTCACTGGGCACTCAGAGTACGATCCGTTGACTCTGAAAGCGGAGTATGACCGGGATAAGGGGTTGGGGTTGGACATCAAAGTCCCGAAGAATTATTTCCCCGACGATGATGATACCAAAGATCCTATCGTCCGCTGGCGCAGCAGCGCGAACTTGCTGTTCTCTAACTGGCTCAACTATTTCGTGTATCAGACCACTCCCTATGATATCATGTCCATCGGACAAGCGTGAACACAGCATCCCGGCAGTTTGCCGGGATGTCTTTTTTTGTTGGATCTTGTTGCATAAGTAACGAAACTATGGTATGATGCATATACATTATTTATGCAAATAAACGAAGGGGGCGAATGTATGGAACTGCGGATCGATGGAAGACCGGTGGATGCAAAGCCTGGTGAGAGCTTGCGGGAACTGGTGGCTGCTTTAGGACTGGACCGGACGACACTGTCTCGGCGTCCTTTGGCGGCCAGGATCGCTGGTGAGGTCTTCACTCTGAATTATATCCCATTGCGGTGCAAGGACGCGGAGGGAGAGTTGAACGTTCGCAGGGCGATGGTGGCCTCCGGCGGTGATGTATCGCTGCTGCGATATGGCGATCCGGCAGGCAAGGATGCCTATGTTCGGACAGCTCAATTCGTTATCTTCTTGGCGCTCCATCGGCTCTGGCCGTACGCGCGAGCGAAGATGACCTGCACGCTTGGACCGGGGCTGTATATCGAGGTGCAAGGAGTTTCTGACTTTTCAGCACAACGGTTGAAGGATGAGATATGTAGCATCATCAGTGAGGATATCCCGCTGCTTCGTCGTCGAGTAGAAACGAAGGACGCCATCGCCTATTTTGAGACCCGTGGGAGCATGGATAAAGCACGGCTGCTGCGATGTTGTACTGCGGAATGGTTCGATGAGTATGTCTACGAAGATTTTCGCGATCACTACTACGGAGAGCTGGCGCCCTCCACCGGATATGTGAGCGTGTGGGACATCCGTCCGGCAGAGGGTGGCTTCGTTTTCCTGTTCCCGGATGACCAGGACCCGGATAAGGTCGGCACCTATCAGCATATGCCCCACTTTCTCAGCGTTTTCAACGAGGGGGAACGGTGGTGCGAGTTGATGGAGTTTGAGACGGTGGCGGATCTGAACGCTCTGGTGGAAAGTGGGAAGATCCGGGAGCTGATCCGGGTCAATGAAGCGCTCCATGAGAAACGATAGTCCCAGGTGGCAGATATGATCTGCCAACGAGGGGCGAAGGCGGTGATGCTGGCGGGACCCAGCTCCTCCGGTAAGACCACATCGGCTAATCGACTGGCTACGCAGCTGCGTGTACATGGTAAGAGACCGATACTTCTCAGTCTGGATGATTACTATATCGACCGGGATTTGATCGCCCCTGGGCCTGATGGGAAGATGGATTATGAGCATATCGACACCATCGATACGGCGTTGTTCCGAGAACAGATCGGTGCATTGATCCGAGGAGAAGAAGTGGAGATCCCCACGTTCGTATTCAAGAAGGGTCGGCGGGAGTGGCTCGGACACAGGATCCGTTTGTCTGAGGATTCGGTGATCATCGTGGAGGGGCTCCATGCCTTGAATCCAGTATTGCGTCCGGAGGGGATCAGGGAGCATTTGGTGTTCAAGCTGTACGTCAGTCCGCTTTTGCCACTGAATCTGGATGATCATAATCGGATCCCCACCAGCTATCTGCGGCTGCTGCGACGGACGGTGCGGGACTATGAGACTCGCGGCTCTTCTGTGCAGAACACCTTGTCTATGTGGGATTCCGTCCGACGGGGAGAGAAACGGTGGATCTTCCCCTATCAGGAAAACGCCGATATGATCTTCAACAGCTCCACGCTTTACGAGCTGGCGGTACTGAAGAAGCATATCTATCCGTTGCTTACAGCTGTCGGACCGGAGGATCCCTGGTTCGACGAGGTGCGTTCGGTGGTGAAGATCTTGGACTTCGTGCGGGAAGCAGATGTGGATGATGAGATCCCGCCCACCAGCTTGGTCCGGGAATTCATCGGAGGCAATTCGTTTTATCGAAAATGATCCGACGCGGCAACGATCGTTGCCGCGTTTCATTTGCGTAAGGACTGGTTAAAATACTTGCATATCTAATGATTTGATGCTATAATGTCCATAAGAATGTGCATTTTGGCAAGGAGTCGTTGATTTGGAGCCGCAATATCGTCTGGAGGGCATCGTCAGGACCCGCAGCGAGGAGATGGAGGACTTCGAGGGTCCTCTGGATGTGATCTTCACGCTGCTGAGTAAAAATAAAATAGAGATCCAGGACGTGTCCATCACGGCTATCCTGGAGCAGTATCTGGCGTATTTGGATGAGATGAAGCGGCTGGATATGGAGATCGCCAGTGAGTTCATCACCATGGCGTCCCATCTGATGCTGATCAAGACGAAGATGCTGCTGTCCGCCGCAGAGCAGGAGGAAGCCCAGTCGGAGCTGGATCTGCTGCGGCAAAGCCTGGTGGAGCGTCAGCGTAAAGAGGCGATGGAGCAGATCCGTGTGGCGATCGGCGTCTTGGAACCACGCAATGAGATCGGTCGATGCCTGTTCACCAAGGATCCGGAACCTCTTCGTCGGGAGAAGGGCTACCGCTATCGTCATGAGCCGATCGACCTGTTACGGGCGCTGGATAATATCGCCGAGCGCAATGCTCGTGCCTTGCCGCCTCCCACTATGAACTTCAAGGGCATCGTGGGCAAGGAACCGTATCCTGTCTCCCGCAAGGCTGGCGAGGTGCTGCGACACCTGATCCTGCGAGGGATCGAGAGATTGAAGAACCTGTTCAAAGGGAACAAGTCCCGCTCTGAGATCGTGGCTACGTTTTTGGCGGTGCTGGATCTATGTAAGACCAATTCCGTGACATTGGAGGATGACGTCAACGGCGAGAACCCCAATGTCCGGTTGCTGGATAAGGAAAAACGTGAGGAGGTGGGGTGATGGAACAGACTGAATTACAGCGTGGGATCGAAGCGATCCTTTTCGCCGCAGGGGAACGGGTGGAGGTGTCCCGGCTTTGCATGGCGCTGGAGACCGATGAGGATGAGATCATCGCTGCAGCGGATGCTTTGGCAGATACCTACGCTTTCGAACGCCGTGGCATCCGTATCCTGCGGTTGGATAAGGGATATCAAATGGCTTCCTCTGGCGAGATGGCTGATCTCGTCACCAAGGCCCTGGAGACCCGGAAGCCACCTAAGCTTTCGGCTTCTCAGCTGGAGGCATTGACGATCATCGCCTATTATCAGCCTGCCACCAAGGCGATGGTGGAGCAGATCCGGGGCGTCGACAGCTCCTATTCTGTGTCTGCCCTGATGAATAAGAGACTGATCGAGGAGGCTGGGAGACTGAACGTTCCCGGTCGACCGATCCAATACCGTACGACCCCTGATTTCCTTAGGACCTTTGGGCTAAGCTCTCTTGAGGAGCTGCCGCCGATCGAGAAGATCAGCTTCGGCGAGCCGATCATCGAGGAGCCTCCCGCTGCGGAGGAGGGGAACTGATGGGATGGTCCATCTTTTTTTTGATCGTGTTCCTTCTGGCTATCCTTCCATTGGGGGCCAGTGTCAAATATGACCAGGATGGTCCTTTGGTGAGGATCCTTGCAGGCCCGATCCGGTTCACCGTCTTCCCGGTGAAGAAGAAGGAGAAACCGAAAAAGGATGATCAGCCAGAGTTTAAGACGAATAAGAAAGAAGAGGAAAAGAAGAAGGCAGCTGCGGTCCCTGCAGAAGCCGGAGCAGCTCCTTCCAAAGCTGCACAGGGGTCGGAAAAAAAGGGTGGCAGCTTGCTGGACTTTCTTCCTCTGGTCCAGGTCGGACTGGACTTTTTGGGTGACTTTCGTCGGAAGCTGAGGATCGACGTGCTGTATTTAAAGCTGACCATGGCCGGGGACGATCCGTGTGATCTTGCGGTGAACTACGGTCGGACCTGGGCGATCGTGGGCGACTTGTTCCCGTTGCTGGAGCGGTGCTTCGTGATCAAAAAGCGTGATATACAGATCCAGTGTGATTTTACTGCCAGTGAGACCTTGGTCACGGCGCGATTGGACATCACGATCACGCTGGGCAGGATCATCGCATTGGCAGTGCGTTACGGCGTCCGTGCCCTTGTGGAGTTCCTTAAAATTTCGAAATCTAGAAAAGGCGGTGCTAATAAATGAGTAAGACCCTTCCTAATATGCTTGAAGCCACGATCGCCAAGATCCGTGAGATGGTGGATGTGAATTCTGTTATCGGCGATCCGATCGTTACCCACGACGGTGTGACGATCATCCCCGTATCCAAGGTCAGTGTCGGCTTTGGTGGTGGCGGTTCGGACTTCGTGTCCAAGAACGTCAATAAGCAGGAGAATCCCTTCGGCGGTGGCGCCGGTGGTGGGGTCAAGGTCACCCCTGTAGCGTTTTTGGTGGTGAAGGACGGCAATGTTCGGATGATGCCTGTCGCTGCGCCTGCCAATACCACAGCTGATCGTGTCGTTGAGATGGTGCCGGACCTTCTGGATAAGGTCGGCGCGTTCATCGATTCCAGGACCGAGAAAAAGGGCGAATGATCTTCCATGTCCCGGTAAAGACTATCACCGGGTGAGGATGATGAAAAAAACGTTATTGCGGACGGCGGCTGCCTTGCTGGCTGCCGTCGCGCTATATCCGGGCCATGCGTCTGCGATCTCAGCGAAGAAAGCCATCGTGATGGACGCTACTACAGGGCGGATATTATATGAAAAGGATCCCGATAGCCGCAGCTTGATCGCAAGCACTACTAAGATCATGACGGCGTTGATCATCTGTGAACAGTGCAATGTGTTGGATAGGATGAAGATCCCCAAGGAAGCGGTGGGTATCGAAGGCTCTTCCATGTATTTGAAGGAGGGCGAGGTCCTGACGATCCAGGATCTTCTTTACGGGCTGATGCTGCAAAGTGGCAATGACGCTGCGGTGGCTTTGGCGATCTATCATGGCGGCACTGTGGAAGGCTTTGCGGAACTGATGAACGATAAAGCCAGGCTTCTGGGGTTGAAGGATACCCATTTCGAGAATCCCAATGGATTGGATAGTCCTGGGAACTACTCTACAGCCCGTGATCTGGCGGTCCTGGCCAGCTATGCCATGAAAGATCCGATCTTCGCCAAGACAGTCTCCACCAAGACGGTCACGGTAGGACAGCGGTCCCTTCGCAACCATAATAAACTGCTGTGGCAGGTGGAGGGCGCGGACGGAGTCAAAACAGGGTATACAAAGGCGGCTGGCCGATTGCTGGTGTCCAGTGCGGTGCGACAAGGTAGAAGATTGATCGCAGTCACCATCGATGATGGTGATGATTGGGCGGATCACAAAGCGATGCTGGAAGAGGGGTTCTCCTGCTATCAGCTTCGGAGGATCGTGGGACCGGGTCAGGTGATGGGGTCTGTGGAAGTATTTGGCGGTACGGAAAGCAGGGTAGAGTTGATCGCCGAAGAGGGATTTGACTATGCGCTTTCTTCCCAAGAACTGCCTAGGATCGTTTTGGAGGAGCCGGGATTTCGCTACGCACCTGTGGTGGAAGGCCAGACGGCTGGATATGCCTATATTTGCATCGGAGACGACGCGATTGGGAAGATACCTTTGATATATGGGAAAACGGTTGAACAGTCTGTTCCCAAGAAAAAGCATTTTTGGGATGGCTGGTTCGGAGGTAGATCATGAAAGAACGTTTGCAGAAGATCATCGCTCAGCGTGGTATCTGCTCTCGCCGAAAGGCTGAGGAGCTGATCCAAGCTGGTCGTGTGCGGATCAATGGATCTCTCGCACAGCTGGGCGAGTCGGCGGATCCGGAGATCGACTGCATCGAGCTGGACGGGGCACCGCTCCCGTCCATCGATGACAAAGTGTACATCATGCGCAATAAGCCTCGGGGGTATGTCACCACTCTGTCCGACGAGAAGGGGAGACCCAACGTTTCTCAGTTGGTGGACATCGGTGTGCGGATATATCCTGTCGGTAGACTGGATATGGATTCGGAAGGACTTCTGATCATGACCAACGATGGTGACCTGGCAGATAAATTGATGCATCCAAGGGGCGAGGTACGAAAGACATATGAAGTGTGGGCCGTTGGATATGTGGATGGAGCTGAAAAGCTGCTGGAACGATCTATTACACTGGACGGCTACACCATCAGACCGCCTAAAGTGGAGATGCTGGATGCTCGGGGGGATAAAGGGCATTTCCTGATATCTATCCGTGAAGGCCGGAATCGGCAGGTCCGAAGGATGTGTCAGGCGGCAGGGATGCAGGTGACCCGGCTTCGCCGGATCTCCGAGGGGAGCTTAGAGCTTGGAGATCTGAAAAAGGGCAGCTGGCGTCATTTGACACCTGAGGAGATACAATATTTAAAAAAATAAGATGCGATCACGGCGGCCTGCACTTGCAAAAATGCAGGCCGTCTGGTATCATGGAACAAAATGGATCCATCACAGGAGGTCGCCATGGGCAACGATATCCTTTCCGCTTTGCAGGCTGGTTCGGTGTCTTTTTCCAAGGGCCAGCGCCGCATCGCTCAGTATATCATGGATGAATATGACAAGGCGGCATTCATGACCGCCGCGAAACTGGGACAGACTGTAGGCGTCTCTGAGTCTACGGTGGTACGATTCGCCGTGATCCTTGGGTTCGACGGGTATCCCAGTATGCAAAAGGCTATGCAGGAGATGGTGTTGAACCGTCTTACCTCGGTCCAGCGTTTGGAAGTGGCCAGCGACCGTATCGGAGATCAGGACATCGTTTCTATGGTCCTCCAGTCCGATGTAGAGAAGTTGCGCCGCACTGAAGAGACCTTGAGTCGAGAGGATTTCCAGAACAGTGTGGACGCGATCGTGGAGGCCAAGCGTGTTTATATCCTGGGTGTCCGCTCTGCAGCGCCTTTGGCTAATTTTTTGGGATATTATCTGCGCTATCTTTCGGACAACGTCCATATCGTCACAGCTTCTGGTTCCAGCGAGATGTTCGAACAGATCGTTGGCGTGGATCCGGATGATGCGGTCGTCGCTTTCAGCTTCCCTCGTTATTCCACATCTGTGGTCAAGGGGGCCAAGTATTGCTCCAGCGCGGGCGCAACAGTGATCGGTCTGACGGATTCTAAACTATCTCCACTGGCTCAGGTGTGTGATCATGTCCTTTTGGCTAAGAGCGATATGGTGTCATTGGTGGATTCTTTGGTGGCACCGCTGAGTGTCGTGAATGCTCTGATCGTTGGTGTGACTGCCCGCAGGAGCGTAGAGCTTGCCCGGCGGCTGGATGCCCTGGAGGGGATCTGGTCGGACTATGATGTTTATGAAAAGCGAGTCGAGAATACATGAGATATGATGGTATCGTCATCGGCGGTGGTCCTGCTGGGATCTTCGCTGCTATCACAGCTGCCCGGCGGGGGAAAAAGGTCCTGCTCTTGGAGCGGAACGACCGCCTTGGCAAGAAGCTGCTGATCACCGGCAAAGGCCGTTGCAACGTGACCAATGACTGTGATGCGGGGGAGGTCTTGCAAAACGTCCCAAGGAACGGTCGTTTCCTCTACAGTGCTTTAGCGGCATATCCACCGGAAAAGGTGAAGCGGTTTTTTGAGGAGAGCGGCTGCCCGCTCAAGACAGAGCGGGGGAATAGAGTGTTCCCGGTGAGCGACCGGAGTTCTTCTGTTCTGGAAGCGCTTCAAAAGGAGCTTCGTCGCAGCGGTGTCACGGTCCGGACCGGACGGGTCACGGATATCCTCGTTTCTGATGGGAAAGTGACCGGTGTATCGGTGGGGAAGGAGCAGTATGGCTCCGATTGGGTGATCCTGGCCACTGGGGGGATGTCCTATCCCACCACAGGGTCGACCGGTGATGGGTATCAGATGGCTCGAGATCTGGGACATACTATCGTACCGGTAGAAGGCTCCCTCGTCCCCTTAGAGGCGGATGAGGATTGCGCCCAGATGCAGGGGTTGAGCCTGCGAAACGTTTCTGTCAAGCTGCTTGACGCGAAGGGGAAGACGCTATTCACGGATTTTGGCGAGCTGCTGTTCACACATTTTGGTGTGTCCGGCCCAACGGTCCTCAGTGCCAGCGCCCATCTGAAAGGGGAGGGGTGTCGGTTGGTCATAGACCTGAAGCCTGCCCTTGAAGAGTCGAAACTGGATGAAAGGATCTTGCGAGATCTTCAAATGTATAAAAACCGTACCATGGAGAATGCGTTGACGGATCTTCTGCCCCGGTCCATGATACCGGTGGTACTGAAGCGACTGGAGATACCTTTTGATCTGCAGGCCAACTCTCTGAATAAACAGCAGCGTCGCGCCTTGGTGGCCCTTTTGAAGGGGTTCCCTGTACAGATCCGGGGCAAGCGTCCGGTGGCGGAGGCGATCATCACCTCTGGCGGGGTGAAGGTATCACAGATCGATCCCAAGACCATGGGATCGAAGATCGTCCCTGGCTTGTATTTCGCGGGGGAGATCATCGACTGTGATGCATATACCGGAGGATTCAATCTCCAGATCGCTTGGGCCACCGCTTACGCGGCTGGGATGGCAGTGTGAAATCCACCATTGACAAATCGGCCATCATGCTATAAAATACATAGCAGTTTAGAGAAACCTATGGAGGGATAAACGATGTACGAGAAACTGGTGGCTTATGCGGCGAAGCAGCTGGAGATCGATGCTTCTGAGATCAGCCCTGACAGCACCTTCGAGAGCCTGGGCATCGATTCTCTGGATGTGGTCGAGATGGTCATGGATCTGGAGTCCGAGCTGGGTGTCGAGCTGGAGATGGAGGATCAGAACATCACCACTTTCCAGGAGCTGGCTGATTTCATCGACAGCAAGGTCAACTGATCTACTTTCAATCGAATAACCTTGTTATGCCGGACCGGCTTATAACAAGGTCGCACTAGTCGGGGAGATAGCGGTGCCCTGTTACCCGCGATCCGCTACAGCGGGGATGAATTCCCACACCCGGGCTTGTTTGAGTGTCGTCTGCGCTTCGTAAGTGGCGTTGAGGGGACGGTCTTGCGCAACGGAGACCCGTGAACCATGTCAGGCGGGGGACCGAGCAGCATTAAGCGGACCTCTTCGTGTGCCGCGAGGCTGCCGTTCCTGAGTCGGCTGCGTAGCTTCCGGATGTTCAGCAGGTTCAAATGTGGGTGTGCGATCTTGTTATGAGCCGGTCTATTTTTATTATGAGGAGGGCGGTTTGATGTATCAGGCGTTATATCGAAAATATCGACCGCAGACCTTCGATGATGTGTCCGGTCAGATGGCGGTGACCCAGACGCTCAAGACCCAGCTGTCTACCGGACATCTGAGCCATGCGTACCTGTTCACCGGCTCCAGGGGAACAGGCAAGACCAGCTGTGCCAAGATATTGGCGAAAGCTGTGAACTGCGAAGCGCTGGTCGATGGTAATCCGTGCAATCGCTGCTCGGCATGTCGTTCGATCGATTCCGGGGCTTGCATGGATGTGTTGGAGATCGATGCTGCTTCCAACAATGGTGTAGACAATGTCAGAGATCTTAGAGATGATGCCATCTATTCACCTTCTCAGGTGAAGATGCGTGTGTATATCATCGATGAGGTCCATATGCTCTCGATATCGGCGTTCAATGCGCTTCTGAAGATCATCGAGGAGCCTCCGGAGCATCTGTTGTTCATTTTGGCGACCACAGAGCTGCACAAGGTGCCAGCAACGATCTTGTCTCGCTGTCAGCGATTTTCTTTCCGTCGGATATCCCAGGAGGATATCGCCGCGAGATTGCAATATGTGGCTTATCAAGAGGATATCGATCTGGATGATAGCGCAGCCAGGGTACTTGCGCGTTTGGCTGATGGCGGAATGCGAGATGGATTGAGTCTGCTGGACCAGTGTGCTTCCGCTACGGTGGGGGCGCTGGACGCAGAACGGGTCTATTCCTGCCTCGGGATCGCCGGAGAGCAGAAATGTGCAGAGTTGATGTCTCTTATCGCGG
>JAFTKE010000077.1 GCA_017456045.1 Oscillospiraceae bacterium | reverse complement strand
GGGGGTTCGAGTCCGTCTACCGGCTCCAGCCGTGTAAAGTTCATATGGGGGAGTTCCCGAGTGGCCAAAGGGGACAGACTGTAAATCTGCTGCGTATCGCTTCGATGGTTCGAATCCGTCCTCCCCCACCACAAAGAAACCGCTATCCATTAGGATAGCGGTTTCTTTGTGGTGGAAGAAGGGACGGCGGATTCGAACAGTCAAATGCAACAGTCCGGGGGACTGTTGCTCATGCCCGGCTCGACGGGCATGACACCATAATTTTCTTCCCTCCGGGAAGAAAATGCAAACGAGTCTCGCCACTCGGACCAAAACCGCCAGTTTTCAGCACGAAAAATGGCGGTTTTCAGATTTATGGAGCCTAAACAGTCCTATCAAACATTTCGATCGTCACTATGTCCATTGAGGTTTTTCAGAGGACCGGTGTGCTTCGTGCTGATCCAAATCATCTGATATTCGACGGTGAATTTCAGGATTCTTATGACTGGATGACCTGAACCGTTTTGTACCTAACTGGGACCCTGAACCTGATAGACGAACTGTTCAAGCGACACTTTGGGAGATCCATATGTCCCAAGTGAAGAAAGTGGAACATTTCATCGCAAAGTAATGAATGCCCCGGTTCTGTCGCAGAACCGGGGCTCGACCACATATTTCACCATAACCGGGTTTGGAGTACATGGAAACAGCGGAGACGAGAGTTTCAAAGAGCAGCTTTTCTGGAATAAAAGGTGCCAAAAAGGAGCCGATATCGTTAGAAAATAGTTCCGCCAGTTATTTGGGAGCAGGATGCCGCAAGTTCGAGTCTCGCCACCCGGACAAAAAAATGCAGGAATAGCTCAATGCCATACCTGCATTTTCTTTTGATCGCGAGACTCGAATGATCGAATGCAACGCGGGCGAGCGTTGCCGCCGCCAGCTTGATGGCGGCGGACCCAAATATACTGAAAGTCTCATCATTGCATTCCGACACGAGATCTCTACACCATCTTCCATTATGCAAACCGTATATCCTCCGTCCTTCAGCAAAAACTACCGCAAAAGGAGTGATGACAATGGATGGCCAAGAACTCGCAAAGCAGACCCTCGACCAGATCCCCCAGGCTGATACCAATGCGAAACGGATCATCGGCCTCGTCAAAGAGGGCGGCAGGATCACCGGCTACCAGCTTTCTGACGACACCATCGTAGAAAAACAGCAAGCAGTAAATATGGCAAAACAGGGCCAGATCGCCGGTGTCGGCATCGCCCACCGCGGCGATACAGAATACCTCAAATCCATCCCCAACGGCAACGAAAACGACAACCTCAGCAACCTCCCCGCCGTCTCCCCCAATGCCCCTTCCTAACCACTGGCACGACAACGCCCTTGGCGTCCCCCGGGGGAAGGGAGCGGCTTCGCCGCAAAACCACTTTTTTGACAGTCTGTGAGGCACAGGACCGCAGTCCTGTGCCTCATTTTTACATATCAGTCATCCAACGTGCAGCAGGTAAATCCCGCGTCGATATAGTTCGCGATAAAACGGACCCTGAACTGCCGCTCATCACAGAGTCTCACCGGATCGCCCGCCACATCCAGCTCCTCCGGCAGTACGAAGCGGATGCACCGCACGGTCACATCCCGGCAGGAAGGCGCATCGTGAGCAGGGATCACCAAGGTCTTCATCCCCCGGCGGGATTCGTTGCCCATGTCGTCTACCTCTGTCAGGATCACCGCCAGCGCCACCCGCCTGCCGGGGCAGACATTGGGTATGGTCACATCCAGCTTGACGATCCGTCCCAGCGACTCCAGCAGGACCTCCCCGGCATCGATCTCGATCTCATCCTCACAGCCTTCGATCGTCACATCCACCGGCACCGGACAAGGCTCCGGGATCACCACCGTGCCGCAGGTGACTTGGATCTGAGGATCCCCAAAGTCCACGGTGTTGCCCTGGGCATCATCATAATCCACAGACTCATTCACAGACAGCAGCCCCTCGACCACGCCCACATGCTCCACGGTGAACCGCAAGACCGCCTCCTCGGCCTGGGTCGCACCCAGCTCCGGGATGGTCCAACGGATCTGCCGCTCGTTCACCAAAGTGGCTGTCCCCTTGGAAGGAGCCGTCACAGACAGGATGCGGAAATCATCGGAAATGAAGTCATTGAGGACGATGTTGGTAGCACCGGGACTGGTGATGGTCCGTGCCAGGTCGCCGAAGATCGCCTCCAGCTCCGTATCGCTGGGAGCGATGGATACGAACTGGGCGCTGGGCTGGGACGACCACTGCCGCAGGGCGGTCTCATCGATCCCACCGTTGCCGCTAAGACCGATGATATAGATGGTGACACCTGCCGCCTTGGCGGCGGTGGCGATGGTGTTGGCATCGCCGCCGGCGGTGGTCACACCGTCGGTGACCATGACCATCACCTTGGCATTGGCAGACTGAGGATCGAATAGATCCAGTGCCTTGGTGAACGCATCCTCATGGTTCGTAGACCCCCCTGCATCCAGAGCATCCACCGCCGCCTTCAAAGCGGCCACCGAAGTGATGAGCTGGGTGTCCTGGGTCGCAGTGTCCGAAAAGCTGACGACCCCAATGCGGCTCCCGCCGCCAATGGTACCGTCCTGGACGCCATCGGTAGACTCATCGATGATATCGATGAAAACATCAGCAGCATTCTTCAGTGCGGGAAGGCTCTGCTCCATACTCCCGGAACGGTCCAGGATCAGCACGATGTCCGTAGGATCGCTGGTGATGTCCGGCTCCGCCCCCAATGTGAGGATCACATCAAAGCTGCCGCCGCAGGAGATGGCGGTGGCGCTGAGTTCCTTTGTAGATCGGGTGATCGGCATTTTTGTCATTCCTTTCTGCCCCATAGGAGGGGCTGTTACAGGATATGACAAAAAACGACGTTCTGTGCCTAAAGCGGACCGAACGAGATCTATGTCCACCGATCCCTCCGATATTCGTACAGTCGGTACATCCTCTTTGCGATACTGCCTGCGTAGAGCGCTTTGAACACTTTCTTTTCCATCCCACGCAGCTCACCCACCAGATCCGCCGGAGCCATCCCATGCTCACCCACGAAAGCGATGCCATCCCCCTCCAGCAGCTTCGGATCGTCCAGACCATAGACCTGCGACACGCCCACATCGTTGATGGGATTCCTGACCCTGGAGGCTTTGGCTGCGAACGCCGTATAGCAGTCCATCAGCATCCTGACCTTATCGAAATGGGCAGCGATCTGCCCCAGCACCTGTTTCAGCTCCTCCGATCGCAGATACATGCTCACGCCCTCCATGACGACGATGGCGTTACCACCAGGGACAGATCCCAACCATTCTGCGGACCGCACATCGACACCACGCATTTCGTAACCTGCGATCTCCTGATAGTAACGTTTCCGTTCCCTGATCACATCCGGAAAGTCGATATCGAACCACAGATGGCCCTGTGTGCCCACACGCTCCACGCGACTGTCCAGCCCGCATCCGATGTGCAGGACCACCGCCGACGGATCTGCGTCCATCTGCGCTTCCAGCCAGCGATCGAACACCGCCGCCCGCATCCCCAAGTAGTATGCCAACCATTTAGATTTGGACTTCCCCTTCAGTGGGAAGCCCTCTGCTGCCCAAATCTGTTCAGCCTTAGGATCATGCATTATGATCCCTTTTCGGCTGACATAGGACTTACCGTAAAGGGGGATGTATAATGTTTTATTGACACTGTCCATATTGCCTCCCAGCATCCATAGCCCATGCGCTGCCATCTAGAAGAGGCTCGGCATATCTACCGTTCATCCCTCCAACGCTTCCAAATAGAAGCTGACAGGCCGGAACCCATCATTGCAGCTGATCATTGCAGAATGAGGATCTTTCATCCACCCGTCAAAAAGATCCCCGCCCCCGGCAGCCAGCGTCGCCACGAAGGGGGCCATGCTCTCCCAAGCGCTGTCACACAGCCCTTCCGGCTTTTCCCCGTCCACACAGATCCAGCACTGCCCTTCTTCCACATCACAGGGGTGCTGGATGGGATTCTCATACTTCTCCATCAAGTCCGGATAGCAGGCCTTTCGCATGACAGTGATCTTCACATCCTTCACATCTCCACCCCCAGCGCTTGCTTCAAAAACGCCACCACTCGCTGGCGATACTGCCCCACCATGATCTGCTCCTCCACCTGATCATAAATATTATTGCCATGATCGACGAAATAGGTCATGGTATTCTTATTCAACGAGAGGGAATCCAGCGGCCATCCCGGATGCCGTTCCGGTGACGGCTCGTCCACCATGTAGAACGCGGCGGCCTTCCCCTGTTCATCCAGATAGGAAAAGATCTGTCCCTGCCGGTACACCGCGATCCCATCCAGATAGTAGGCAAGGGTCTTCCCGCCCAGCTCGGCGATCAGCGACGAATAGTAGGCGATCATTTCCTCATCGTCCAGCCGCCGCCCCTCAGGGGTGCGGATCTGAAGCCCCGGCTGCCGGGGATCGTCCATGGGGATACAGTCGAAGTACAGCCCGGAATCATTGCAGATCACCCGATCGCAAAATCGCCCATAGAACGCCGCCTTGATCCTGGCGTTCTCCTCCGGAGTCGCCCCAGACTCCTCCGGCTCATCGGTGATCCCCAGATCCTTCAGAGTCAGAAACTCGATGCCGTCCTCCGGCAAAAACTCCCGAAACCGCGCCACCTTGGCCGGATTCGTGGTCCCGATCAAAATCTTCATCGTATACTCCCCTAACCATGGACCTTTTTCGATACGTCCATTCCCATACTCGTACTATACACGATTCGTCATGAATAATCAACAAAACATCGTTTAGCGTAGG
>JAFTKE010000076.1 GCA_017456045.1 Oscillospiraceae bacterium | reverse complement strand
TAGACGTAAGAGCCGTCAGTGAGCTTGGCATAGATCTTGAACCACATCTGATCCGCCATCCGCTTGGCGGCGATGCCCTCGGTGGCCACCATGTACAGCGTACCGTCGGTGGAGTAGTTGGAGTAGACCTTCACCGCGTCATCGATGGTGCCGTCGGTCAGCTGAGAATCGAAGGTGATCATGCCCATCTCCACCACGTCGTCCAAATCGGAAGCGTTGAAGTAGATGTTATACAGGATCTCGCTCTCGAAGCTGACAGTACCGTAGCTCAGAGCCAGGGTGGGCTGCACCACAGGGGAAGCCTCCTGGCCGCCGCAGTATTCGCAGACGCCATCCACATAGCTGTGGCCCAGCGCCGCCATCTCGGTGGACTGCTCCTCGCCGCACCCAGCGCAGCTGCGGATCATCTTGCCCGCCACCTCACAGGTCGGCTCCTGGGTGATGCCCCACTGGCCATAGCTGTGACCGGTGGCAGGGATCGTCTCAACGTAGCTGTCGCCGCAAGCGCAGGTGTATACGGTGGAGCCTTCCTCGGTACAGGTAGGATCGGTGGTGACGCTCTCGTAGCTGTGGCCCGTTGCCGGGATCGTCTCGGAATAGGTATCGCCGCAATCGCAGGTATAGACGACAGAACCGTCCTCGGTGCAGGTAGGATCAGTGGTGACGCTCTCGTAGCTGTGGCCCGTTGCCGGGATAGTCTCGGTGTAGGTATCGCCGCAGGCGCAGGTGTAGACGACAGAACCGTCCTCGGTGCAGGTAGGATCAGTGGTGACGCTCTCGTAGCTGTGACCCGTTGCCGGGATAGTCTCGGAATAGGTATCGCCGCAATCACAGGTGTAGACGACAGAACCGTCCTCGGTGCAGGTGGCGTCCGTGGTCACGCTCTCATAGCTGTGGCCCACATACGCACCACAGCCGGTGCAGTTGCCGCTCAGATCGTGGCTGTCATGGAAGCAAGGGACGGTATAGCTCAATGTCAGGGTCCCGTCCTCATTCTCCGTCAGGGTGAAGGTGACCTCCACACCGCCGGGGACGAACATCTTCTCACCGGCACCGGTGTTGGTGTCGTAGAGGGTAGCGGTCTGCTCCTGCACATAGCTCTGGGCCATGTACCAGATCGCGTTGTCGGTGGTCTTCACCGCCACATAGCTGTCAGACTCGAAGGTGGCGACCAAGGAACCATCCACGAACTGGTAGATGCCCATGTTCTCATAGTCTTCCTCGCAGGCATAGTTGGCACCGTTGATCCAGCCGAAGAGGTAGTAGTCCAGCTCCCGGGTCTCACCGCAAAGGGTACAGACGGTGCCGTTCCAGCTATGGTCCCCGTACTCGCCCACGGGATAGCTGTACACGGTCCGCTCCTCGATCTTGCGGCCATCGACGGTCTCGGGCTGCTCATCGCTCCAGTCGGACCACTCGCCCCACTTCTGGTGGGTGTACTCCTTATGGGAGATGGTGTACACCTGATCGTACACCTCCACCACGAAGAACCACAGGGAGTTGCCATCGGAGCAGGTGCTGTCCGAGGTCTTGTAGCTCATGTCAGAGGTATCGCAGACGTAGTTGCCGGGGGCAACGGTGCTGTAATAAGCGTGGAAGATATTGTGGGTGGCGCTCTTGTTTGCGTAGGAATAATGGTTGGCATCGCTGGCGCTGCACCAGTGATAGTACAAGTAGCCGCCTACCGCATCGGAATCGATGGTCAGCTTTTCGGTCTCGGTCTCATACTCCGCCACCTTATTAGATGCGTTGTCATACTGGGCATACAGCGCATTGGTGGTATCGAAACCTGCGGGCCAGCTGGCGACATACTGGACCTTATCGGTGCCGAAGGGGACCCACTGGTAACCGGTCTGCTCATAGCCCTCTACCGTCGCCTCAGAGGAGGTGATGGTCTCGCCGTCGGCGTAGCGGTACTGGACCTTGGACTGCACCAGGCTCTCGTCCACGCCCTCGGGCAGGGTGTCCACCCAGTCGGACATGGTGTACTCCTTGTAGCTATCGCCGCAGGCGGAGCAGACATATTCGGTGTGGGCCAGGGCCACGCAGGTGGCATCCACCTGGACCGCATCGTAGCTGTGGCCGACGGCATCCAGGATCTGGGTCTGCACGTCACCGCAGACGGTACAAGTATCGGTGATGGAACCGGCTTCCGTACATCCGGGCTCCACCGTCACTGTCTCATAGCTGTGGTCCACAGTGGGGATCTCCTCCACATAGGAATCGCCACAGACGCAGGTGTAGGTGATGGAACCGACCTGGGTGCAGGTGGGCTCCACAGTGGTGGCTTCGTAGCTGTGGCCAGTTGCCGGGATCGTCTCAGAATAGGTGTCGCCGCAGACGCAGGTGTAGACGATGGCACCGTCTTCCGTGCAGGTGGGATCGATGGTGGTAGCTTCGTAGCTGTGGCCCAGGGCGGGGACGGTCTCGGTGTAGCTGTCGCCGCAGACGCAGGTGTAAGTGGTGGTGCCGCCCTCGGTGCAGGTAGCATCGGTAGTGGTGGCTTCATAGCTGTGGCCGGTGGCCGGGATGACCTCAGAATAGCTGTCACCG
The DNA here is from genome assembly GCA_017456045.1 of Oscillospiraceae bacterium. Lineage (GTDB taxonomy): Bacteria > Bacillota > Clostridia > Oscillospirales > Oscillospiraceae > Faecousia. Next base: position 8,649 of record JAFTKE010000076.1, on the reverse strand, counting down.
CAGGCGCAGGTGTAGGTCACGGAGCCATCGGCGGTGCAGGTGGCATCCACGGTGGTGGTGGCTTCGTAGCTGTGGCCAGTAGCAGGGATCACCTCAGAATAGGTATCGCCGCAGCCGCAGGTATAGGTCACGGAGCCGTCTTCCGTACAAGTGGGCTCCACAGTGAGGCTTTCGTAGCTGTGGCCCGTTGCCGGGATCTCCTCAGTATAGCTGTGACCGCAGAGGCAGGTGTAGGTGGCAGAGCCCGCCACGGTACAGGTGGGATCGACGGTGACGGTCTCATAGTCATGGCCGATGACCACGCCGCATTCCACGCACTTGCCGTCCACATCGTGGCCGGGATGCTCACAGGTGACGGTATAGCTCAGGGTCAGGGAGCCATCCTCGTTCTCGGTCAGGGTGAAGGTGACCTCCACGCCGCCGGGGACGAACATCTTCTCAGCCGCGCCGGTGGCAGTATCATAGAAGGTGCCGCTGGTGGTCTCGATATAGCTCTGGGCCATGTACCAAGCCGCGTTGTCGGTGGTCTTGATGGCAACATAGCTGTCGGAATCGAAGGTGGTCACCAGCTTGCCGTCCACGAACTGGTAGATGCCCATGTTCTCATAGTCTTCCTCACAGGCATAGTTGGCACCATTGATCCAGCCGAAGAGGTAGTAGTCCAGTTCTCTGGTCTCGCCGCAGAGGGTACAGACGCTGCCCTCCCAGCTGTGGCTCCCATACTCGCCCACAGGGTAGCTGTACACGGTCCGCTCTTCGACCTTCCGACCGTCCATGACCTCAGGCTCCTCGTCGCTCCAGTCGGACCAGGTGTTCCACTGGGAGTGGGTGTACTGCTTCTTGTGGACGGAGTACACCTGATCGTAGACTTCCGTCACGAAGAACCAGGCGGAGTTGCCGTTGGAGCAGGTGCTGTCAGAAGTCTTGTAGCTCATGTCGGAGGGATCGCAGGTGTAGGTGCTGGGGGAGACGGTGCTGTAATAAGCGTGGAAGATGTTGTGGGTGCTGCTCTTATTGGCGTAGGAATAATGGTTGGTATCGCTGGCGCTGCACCAGTGGTAATACAGGTAACCGCCCACGGAATCGGAGTCGATGGTCATCTTCTCCTCTTCCAGCTCATACGCTGCCACCTTGCTGGAGGCGTTGTCATACTGGGCGTACAGCGCATTGGTGGTGTCGAAGCCGGCGGGCCAGCTGGGGACATACTGGATCTTGTCCGTACCGTACAGGGTCCACTGCCAGCCGGTCTGCTCGTAGCCCTCCACGCTGGACTCGTAGGAGGTGATGGTCTCGGCATCGGAATAGCGGTACTGGGTCTTGGTCTGGACCAAAGCTGCGTCCACCCCATCGGGCAGAGCCTCCACCCAGTCGGACATGGTGTATTCCTTATAGCTGTCGCCGCAGACAGAGCAGATATGCTCCGTATGTGCGTAGTCCACGCAAGTGGCATCCACCGCCACCGGATCATAGCTATGCCCGGTAGCCGCCACGGCCTGGGTATCCACATAGCCGCAATCGACACAGGTCCGGGTCATCGCGCCCTGGGTGACGCAGCCGGGAGCCTGCGTCAGGGTCCACTCGCCGTAGCTGTGCTCGCCCACCAGAGGATCGGCGTAGCGGTACAGAGTCCGCTCCTCCACCTGATGGGTGGCAGTAGCTTCCTCAGCCGTCTCGCTCCACTCGCTCCAGTCCGTCCAATGGGCCTGGAGGAAGTACTTCTGCTTGATGGTATACTGCTGGGTGGACACATAGGCCACGAAGTACCAGTCGGAGTTGCTGCACACGTCGTTGTGGAACTTGTAGCTGTCGTCCGTATCGTCGTATTCCGCCAGATCATTGGGATTGGTGGTGCTGTAGAACACGTGGAAGGTATTATAGGTAGAGGTCTTGGATTCGGAGCTGGAGGTGTAGCCGCTGTTACACCAGTGGTAGTAGAAGAAGCCGGTGGTGGGCTGACCATCCAGATACAGCCGCTGGTTCCCATCCTGATGCTCCACCACGAAGTCGGTGTACTCGGTGTAGTAAGAGTGGGTCTTGTCGAAGCCGCTGGGCCAGTCGGAGACGTAGTCATTGGTTCCGGTGCTGACGGTCTGCCACTCATAGCCCACGTTATCGTAGCCCTCCAGGGTCTCCTCCTCGGAGAGGATGGTCTCGGCATCCCGGTAGCGGTACTGCACCTTGGTCTGGATCAGGCTCTCGTCCACATCGGGCTTGACCTCCAGCCAGTCGGACATGACCGCCTCGGGGTAGACCTTGTAGCTGTGGCCGCAGGCGGAGCAGGTGTACTGGGTATAGGCGCTGCTGACACAGTCCGCGGGGATCTCGGTGGCTTCATAGCTGTGTCCGTTGGCGGGGATGATCTCGGCATCCTCGTGGCCGCAGGTGGCACAGATGCGGGTCCGGGAGCCCTCAGCGGCGCACTGGGCATCCACCTGGGTCCAGTCCCCATAGCTGTGGCCCAGAGCAGCGGCGGTCTCGGTATACACGTTGCCGCAGGTGGCGCAGTCGTAGACAGTCTTGCCCTCGTTCTCGCAGTCTGCCTGGGACATGACCGTGGTGGCATAGCTGTGGGAGCAGCCGCTGACGGTCTGGCTCACGGTGCGGAAATATTCCTCCGCCAGATCCACCGTGCCGGTGTTCTGGAGGATCTGACCGTCCTGCACATAATAGTTCTTATAGGAAGCGCTGACCACATAGGTGTTCCGGCCCACCGACACATTGTTGAACGCAGTGGCATAGTCGATGGTGCTGTTTTTCAGGGTATAGGTATTGCCGGACACGGTGTCCGTGCCGCCGGTGACATAGGTCCCGGTCTGACCGAAGCCGGAGTAGATCTTCACGGAGGCCTCAGTCATGGAGTTGTATGTAGCGCTCAGCGTACCGGTGACGGAGAAGGTGTTCCCCTTCACATGGCTCTGGGGGAAGGTGGCTCCGGTGAGGGTCAGGTCGTCCAGGATCTGATCCAAATAGATCGTATCCTCCGCGTTCACGTAGCCCTCGCCATCTTCCCACGCGATCCGATACCACCGCTCTCCCGCGGCGGTCTCTACCAGCCGGGTGCCGGTGAGCTTCTGGCCCGCAGTGGCGGTGCCCAGCGCAGAAGCGGAAGCATCGGGCTGGTCCATGACCGCGGTGGCCTTGGTGGTCTGCAGATCACAATAGGAAGGGTATTGGGTCAGATCAGACGTTTCGGTGGTCTCAGGAGGAGTGGGGACACTGCCGCCATAGCGGTAGATGATATAATACTTACCGTACTTCGCCACCAGAGACTCGGGGGTATGGAGCGTCCGCTTCAGCTGAGGCGGGGTCTGCTCGGTGATCTCGATGTGGGTCAGGTTGCCATCATCGTCGTAGATCAGATCCGACACCAGCACCACGTGGCCCATGCAGTAGGAGTCCAGGGCATCGCCCAGCTGGATCTGGTCCACGGTGTCCGCAGTCAGGGTGGCGATCTCCGTGGAGGTATACTGGAAGGTGGAGCAGTCATGCCGGAAGGTGCCCCAGCAGGAGGCCACGAAGGCGGCGCAGTCGGTGCCATAGTACACAGACACCCAGCCGCTCCACTCCGCCTGCTTGGAGTAGAACACATTGTCCGGATCGGCGGCGGCCACCAGGAAGTCCTCATAGCTGATGCCGTAGCCGATGTACTCTCCGGAGTTCACCGCCTGGGCATAGGGGATCCGGTACGTCTCGCCTTCATAGAAGGTGTACTGTTCCCGCCAGCCATAGACGGTCTTCTGGCATTCCCAGGTCATGTTGTAGTAGTAATCCGCCCATCCGGCGATGTCGTACTGATCCTGGGTAAAGGTAGGCACAGCGGCCTTGGTCTCCACTTCGAACCCGGGGATGAAGCTCAGGACCATAGCCAGTACCAGCAGGATGCTAAGTATTTTTTTCATAGATCTCCGCCTCCAAAATAGTGGTAAGTTAAGCATATCACCGAATGGGGTGAATAGCAAGAAAAATTCGCCATTTCCATACCAAGTTTTCTTACAACGAATCATGAGTCTTCCTTGAGGAGACCCAAGATCCAATTTCGTTGTGCTCGTTCTTTTCCCCTTTATTTTTGCCTTGTTTTATGATATGATCGTATCGTGCCAAGGAGGTGCGGATATGATGATCTCCAAAATCGACCCTGCTCTATCTATCGATAAATTGAAGACCATGACTGAAAGTCAGTTTTTTGACAGAAAAAGCGCCCGTCTGGCAGCAAAAGACTTTTCTCATCAACTGTCCGCATTCGCCAACGCGACCGGCGGTCTCATTGTGATTGGCATCGAGGACGACGGAACGATCACAGGCGTCACTGCCGACAGAGAGAACGCTTTCCGTCAGGCCGCCTTCGATAATCTACAGATCGCTCCGGCGTACCAAATCGAAGTCATCCCCTGTAAGTTGACCTCCGGCGGAAACGGAAACATCATGTTGTTCCACATCGCTCCCAGCGCCAATGAGATCATCAAGTTAAAGAGCGGAGACGCTTATCTGCGGGTCGGTGACTCGTCTCGAAGGCTGAATGCCGAAATGTTGGCGGCGCTGGAGTATTCCAAAGGCATCAAAAGCTACGAATCACGGATCGTTGAGGATGCGACCATCGATGATTTGGATCAGGAACTGATCCAGCAGTACACGAAACTGCTGGGCACTACCGCAAGCTCTTCTTGGGATCTTCTAAAGGGGCGGGGACTGATCAGAGAGAAAGATGGACGATATAAGATCACCGTTGCAGCGATCCTTTTGTTCGGCAAGACTCCTACTCAGTTTTTGCCCGGTGCCAGAGTACGATTCCTTCGCTACGAAGGGATCACTGCCGAAGTTGGCACCCGGCTCAATCTGGTCAAGGATGTCACCATCGAACTTCCGCTGCATCTGCTTTTGACCGAAGGACGAAGGTTGCTCGAATCTCAAATGAGGGAATTCCAGCAGCTTGGGCGAGATGGTGTGTTCAAGAGGATCCCGGAATATCCCACCTTTGCGTGGTTGGAGGGCTTGGTCAACGCAGTCGCCCACAGAGACTACTCTTTACAGGGCGACCATATCCGCATCGCCATGTTCGACGACCGCATCGAATTTTCCAGTCCGGGACGGCTTCCCAGTATCGTTACAGTAGACAACATCCAGACCACACGTTTTTCTCGAAATCCCATGATCGCCAGAGTCCTGAGCGATTTTGGCTGGGTCCGGGAACTGAACGAGGGTGTTAAGCGTATTTATACGGATATGGAATCTTTCTTCCTTGACCCACCCACATTCAGTGAGCCTAATGGCAACACCGTGTTGCTCGTCCTCCGCAATAACATCGCGGCCCGCTCTATGCGCCGGATCGAGTCTCAAATGATCCTCTTTAACGGTCAATGGGAGAGCCTTAGCAGTTTGGATCAGGATATCATTTTTTATATCGCTAACATCACCAAGTGTACACCTAAAACGCTTATGGAGCTTACCCAAAAAACACGGCCCACGATCATCAACCACGTTAAACAGCTTATCACGAAAGGAATGATCGCGGAATGTAGTTCATCGCCCAGCGATCCTACCAAATACTACGTGCTCAAGTAACGTATCGTCGGCCCAGCTGTTACCCTAAAGTTACCCTAAAGCGACCCTAAAGTACCCTAAAGCGTATTTATCCAAAGAAACACGACCCCTCTCTTTTTTGAACTGAGCGAGGATATATCGATTTGGACCCGTCACGAAGCGTTCACTTCGTGACGGGTCCAAAATACTTATTCAGTCTTCCCCTTCACCAGCACCATAGCGCTGATGGGGGCCAGCTTCACCTTGCCGTCGGTGACGGTGCGCAGGGCCTTGGTGCCTGCCTTCTCGCCATCGATGCAGACCTTCCAGTCGCCCTTGGCCACATCATGGGCGTACAGGTCCAGCTCCATCTCGCAGGGCTTGGCGTTGAAGATCACGATGATGTTATCGCTGACCTCGTTTTCAACGGCATCCTTGCCCTTGATGTCGAAGAGCACCAGCTCGTTGGTGATCCAGCGGTAGCAGATGGCATCGTTCACATCGTCCTTGGTGGTCAGGCGCAGGGCGGCGTGGGCCTTGCGGAAGGCGATCAGACCGGCGTAGTAATCGGAAGTGGCGCGGCGGTCCGGCTCATCCAGCCAGCCCCAGTGGATCTCGTTGACATGGTCGGGGGCATTGTAGCTGTTCTCCACCCGGCGGCCATCAGTGTCGATCTTCTCCCGCAGGAACTCCTCACCGGCATGGATGAAGGGGATGCCCTGGGCGGTCATGTAGATCGCGCAGGCCAGACGGTTCATCCGCACCAGATCCTCCCGGGAAGCGTCGGGCCGGGTCAGGCTCAGCTTATCCATCAGGGTGTAGTTATCGTGGCAGGAGACATAGTTGACGGTCTGGGTAGGACCGGGGACCCACCACACATCGCCGAAGAAGCAGCGGAACAGAGGATCTTCCTTGCCCGTCAGACCGGAGACCACACCGGTGGTGCGGCCATTCTCACCTGCCAGGAGGTTGCGGATATCGTCGCTGAAGTAAGCGAACTTGGGGGTGCGGAATGCGTTGGGCTGGGTAGCCATGAAATTGCCCGGCTCCACGGCGGTGTTCAGGCTCCAGCCCTCGCCGTAGAAGATGGTGTCGGGACGCTCCTCGTGGCAGGCGTCCACCAGAGCGTTGATCGTACCGGTATCCAGCAGGCCCACCAGGTCGAAGCGGAAGCCATCCATATGGTACTCCCGGCTCCAATAGACGATGGAGTCCACGATATACTTACGGACCATGGGCCGCTCGGAAGCGGTGTCGTTGCCACAGCCGGAGCCGTTGGAGGGGCTGCCGTCGGGGTTAGAACGAGAGAAGTAGCCGGGGACGATCTTGTTCATGCAGAAGTTGCCCGCCTCATACACATGGTTGTAGACCACGTCCATGACCACGCTGATGCCATTGTCGTGGAGGGCCTTGATCATCTGCTTCATCTCCGCCACACGGACCTTGCCGTTGTAGGGATCGGTGGAGTAGGAGCCCTCGGGGACGTTGTAGTTGACAGGATCATAGCCCCAGTTGAACTGGGGGGTGTCCAGCTTCCGCTCGTTGACGGAGCCATAGTCATACACCGGCAGCAGATGCAGGTGGGTGATACCCAGCTCCTTCAGGTGGTCGAGACCCGTGGGGTTGCCGCCGGGGGTCTTGGTGCCGGTCTCTGTCAGACCAAGGAACTTGCCCCGATGCTTCTCGGACACGCCGGAGCTGGCCTCGATGGACAGGTCTCTGATGTGCAGCTCATACAGCACCGCATCCGTATAGGACTTCAGGGGGTTGGGGTTCACGTCCTTATCCCAGCCCACAGGGTCCGTAGACTTCAGATCCAGGATCATGCCCCGTGCGCCGTTGACGCCGGTGGTGCGGGTATAGGGATCCACCGCTTCAGCCACACTTCCATCCACCTTCACCAGATAGGTGTAATACACTCCGTTCTGGTCGCCGGGGACAGAGCCGGACCACACGCCCTGCTCACCACGGTGCAGCTCGATGGTGCCGATCTTGTCGAACTTCTCAGGATCGCCGCTGCGATACAGGGCCACCTTCACGTCCTCAGCCGTGGGAGCCCAGACCTTGAAGGAGGTGGCCTTCTTGGTCCAGTGGTTGCCCAGATCCTTGCCCTCATAGACGAACTGGCGGTTGAACTTCTTGGAGGCGTACACCGTGGTGGTCTTGATGGGGTGATCCACGCCCTCGAAGCGCAGCTTGTAGCGATACAGGGTGGTCAGATCCAGGGCCTTGTTGGGCCGGATCGCATAGCCATCCCCTCCCACGGTGATAGAAGAGATCGCCATAGTGCCGTCCCGGCCGGTGATATCCAGCAGCCGCAGGGCAGTCTTGGGGTCACCCATGATGGGAGCGGCGGTACGGACATGGAGAAAGCCGGTGTCGTAGTCCAGCTCTGCGGACATGATCTTGTTGGTGATCTTGGCATCCTGGCTCAGCGCCAGCCGTCCGCACTCCACACCGGACTCCACATAGAAGTGGATGGTGCCGCTGGCGATGGTGGACACATCGATCCGGCGCTCGCCGAACTCCTGGCCCTCCCAGTTGCCCTTGCGGACGATATAGTTGATGCAGGTGGTGTAACGACCGTCCACCACCATGGTGGCGGTCATGGTGCCATCCTCATCCTTCAGCTCGTAGCCCTTGCCGCCCACATCCAGCGTCCACATCCAAACGTTCCAGCCGGTGTAGTCCCCATCGGCACGGTGATAGTGGAGCTTGACAGTGATGTCATGGCAGATCTCAGGCGCGCTGACGGGAGAAGCCTTACGCTTGAGCAGACCAAAAAGCTTATTCTTCATCATGATACAGACACTCTCCTGTATTGTATTCACTACCATTATAATAGACTGGAAACGTTTACGCAACCTGTTTTTTCGCACAAGATCTGATGAAATCTTTTATACGATCTGCAAAAAGCCGGCGAAACTGTACCGACCAGCGTCCCCCGACGTCCTGTGGAAAGACCTCCCCTTTGCCCTAATGTCATTATGTTAAGCACGCACTCAAGGCTCCCCTTGTAGGGGAGCTGTCAGCGAAGCTGACTGAGGGGTTTTCAAAAGCGTGCATCGCACGCTTTTGGTGATCAGCTGCGCTGATCACACACCCCTCCGAGCCGCCTTCGGCGGCCCACCG
>JAFTKE010000075.1 GCA_017456045.1 Oscillospiraceae bacterium | reverse complement strand
GGGGGGCGAGGGCGTGTGTGGATCGTCCGAGGAACGGGGAGTCAGGGGCGAAGGAGCTTTGATAGGAGGTATGTGGTGAGAGGTTTTACGGAGCTATTTTTGGTGGATGGACAGCCGCTGCTGGTGCCGGACGCGGATGTGGCGGTGGCTTATTCGGATATCGAGAGCGAGGACAGTGGCCGGGATGAGATGGCGGTGATGCATCGGATCGTGCTGCGGCAGGATGTGGGCTGCTGGTCGTTCCAGTATGGGTCCCTTTCGGAGGAGGAGAAGCGGTATATGGAGCGGCTGTTCCAGGGAAAGGCTGTGTTCGATTTCACCCATCCGGACCGGGTCCAGGGGGACAGAGAGGTCACCGTCCGGGCGTATCGGTCCGGGTATGGGATCGTTTGGCATGATGCCCGGAAGGGGCAATGGCGTGATTACAAATTCGACATCGTGGAGTGCTGAGATATGGTTAGGAATATGATCAAGATCTTGCCGGATGGGCCGGTGATCGGAGATGGAGGCGGGATGAACGTGCGCCAGTGCAGTCTCGTGGAGTGCGTCAACGCGGAAACGGAGCTAGCACCTGGGTCGGTGTGCTGCGCCAGCCTGGAGGCCACGGTGCAGGTGGATGGGACACGGCTGGAGGCCGGGACGGAGGTGGCGCTATACAAGGTGGAGGATGACGGCACGCCGGTGGCGGCGGGGACGTTCACCCTGGAAAGGCCCACCCGGATCAGCGCGGCTTTGTGCAAGATCACGGCCTATGATCATGTGGCGAAGCTGGACAGGGATCTGTCGCAGTGGCTCCAGGGATTGAGCGGGTGGCCGTATACGTTGATCGGGTTCGCTGGGATGGTGTGCAGTGCCTGTGGGCTGGAGCTGGCCACGACCCAGATCCCCAATGGTAGCTTCCCGGTAAGGAAATTTTATAAGGCGGGCGTGACCGGCAGGCAGCTCCTCCAGTGGGTGGGGGAGATGGCTTGCCGGTTTTGTCGTGCCGACGCCCAGGGGCGGATCGTGCTGGAGTGGTATCGGGAGTCGGAGGTGGAGATCCGGGCCTCCGGGGAGCGGTATTTCTTCGCTGGGTCGCTGAGCTATGAGGACTATGAGGTGGCGGCGATCGATGCCGTCAAGGTGGCGCTGGCGGACAGTGACGCGGGGGCGCTTTGGCCGGAGGGGGCGGCGGAGAACCCCTATGTGATCTCCGGGAACCCGCTGGCGCTGGCGTTGGTGGATGAGGATCTCATCCCCTATCTGGAGGTGATCCGAGGGGAGCTGGCGGCGCTGCCGGGGTATCGGCCCTGCAAGGTGTCCTTCCCTGCGGCTCAGGATGTGCGGCCGGGGGATATTTTGACCGTGGTGGACCGGTATGGGGTCTCCTTCAGGACCTGCGTCATGAGCAAGGTGCGGTCAGGGCAGAAGGACACGCTGGAGTGTACCGGATCAGCCAGGCGGGACAGCACCACCAACGTCAATGGTAAAAGCGTGGGACAGGTGGCCCAGGCGGCGGTGGATGGGCAGACCCAGGAGCAGATCTTCCGAAAGCTGACTGGCGGCGGGAAGGTGCAAGGGCTGATGCTGGGCGAGGATGGGAACATCTACCTCAATGTGAGCTATGCGGTGACGGGGATGCTGGCGGCGGACCGGATCGATGTGGGGAGCCTGGTGGCCCAGAAGCTGAGGACGGTATCCGGTGATGCGGTCTTGGAGGTCCGGGATGGGGTCATGCAGATGTCGGCGGGGGACGCTGTGGTGGTCCAGGTGTACTACAACGAGGGCGGACCGGAGATCATGCTCACCGCAGGAGGGCGGATCTCCAGATCCCGGGCCGGCGGTATCGACCTGGCTCTTTCGGAGGGAGGAGAGATGGCCGGTATCGGTGTGGAGGAACTGGAAGGCCAGCTGGTCGGCGCAGTGTATGCGGATGTGTTCCGGCAACGATCGGCGGATGTGGCGCCCAGACTGTTCGGCTATGAAGTGGAATGGAAGCACATCGAGGGCGTCGGGACGGTACTGGTGGCGAAGGTGGAGTGATGGCGGTGGGGAGGACGACTGATGGTGATCCTTACTTGATAGAAAAAATCCGCTCCCGGAAAAGCGGGAGCGGATGGGATATCAGAGGAAGGTGTCGCCGGGTTCGCCTTCGTTTTCGCCGCCAACGCCGGGATCCCAGGAGGGGGCTGCGATATCGCCGGTATAGGCTTCACTCGTGGCGATGATGTCGGCGAGGGAGAAGGTGATGATGTCCATGTCGGGGTGGATGTAGGTCTCTTTCATGGTGGGTTTTCCTCCTTGATGGTAGAGTAGGGTCCGTGTCCTTATTTTACCATGGGGTGAAAACAGTGTCAAGTCGGAAATTGAGAACAAAAAATAAAGGAGGATATTGGAATGTGTGAAAAAAAGGAATGTGGATGCTGTATGGAAGGGTATTATGAGAGCTTTTCCGCGGCAGTGGCAGATATCAACGACGAAGTGATGCGTGTGGACGCGGGTGCGGGTGACGGCGATCGGGTCCGAGTACGCAGAAACTGTGACGGTCAGATCACCGTCACGCTGTTGGAGGATGTTTCTGAGGATGCGGCGATCGAGATCAGGAAGGACGTGGTGCTGGAGCTGGCGGGGAAGCGGATCTGTTTCAGTGGTGAGGGCTGCCTGAACTTCGGTACCGGTACGGACTGTCAGATCGACGGCACGGTGGAGGGCAGCGGGATCGCACGGAGCATCGGCGGGGAGGAAAGCACGTTCTATATCGTGCAGACTGCCGGCGCGAGACTGCGGGTCCTGGGTGGCAGCTATGAGGTCAGCGGTCATCATGCCAGCGGCCTCCGGGGCATCCAAGCCACGGCAGAGTGCGGCTGTCTGGAGCTGGAGGGCTGCGCGATCACGGCGGTGAACGGAGAAGACGAGACGGGGGCTGCGACGAAGACCTTGCAGACTCAGGCGGTCCGGACAGTGGTGAAGGACTGTACGGTGGTCAGTGAGGGCGCACTGCTGTCTCAAGGGATGCTGGGCGCGGGAGATGTGACGATCGAAGGCAGCGAATTCCGAGCCAGTTCCAGAGAAGGTACTGCCCGGGCGGTGCAGATGGCCAGCGGCAGGGTGAGCTTTCTGGGCGGCGTGATCAGCGCAGACGCAGTGGCAGGGCCAGCTCAGACGGTTTACAGCAAGGGCGACGGGGTGTATATGGAGGCGGCCCAGGTCAGTGCGGATTGTGACAGCGGTTTTGCCATAGCGGTGTACGGCGGTGAAGGCGCTGTGGAGATCGTGGAGAGTACGGTCCGGGCGGTGACCGGGAGCGGTGAAGCTCAGACGGTGTATGGTGCCGGTGGTACGGTGGTGATCCGTGGTGGCAGTGTGGAAGCGGAGACGGAGAGCGGTCGTGCCTACAGTGTGTATAATATGGCGGGTACGATGGAGATCGCGGGGGCTGCAATCGACGCTCGGACAGAGATGTCTTTGTGTGCTGCTGTTTATGGTCTTGGCGGTACACTGGATATACAGGGTGCGGATGTCTATGCAATCACTTGGGCTGAGAGTAGCGGTTATGCATACGGAATCAGTGTGTGCGAGGGAGGCATCCTGCGTGTACGGGATACCAGTGTGTTTACAGACGCACGAAAGGACAACGTTCATGAGGGGGTCCTTTCGATCGCGATCACTAACGATGGGACCGCTTTTTTAGAGGATCTACGGGTGCATGGCACCCATTCCGGTGTGCTTAATGGTGGCGGCGGAAAGCTGTATGTTTCCGGTGGCACCTATACCGGCAATTCACATGGTGGGTTTTATTTTGCTCACGGTCCCCAGGGTGAGGCTTTCGTGAACGATGCGACGTTGCGGGGCGGCTACTATGAGGGCGTGTTCGATGGAGTCGGACTGTCGGATTCTAAGATCAGTGCTGTGTATATCGGAGGAGGAAGCGGTGAAAACAGTTCCAATATGGTGGCCTATTTGGATGGCTGTGTGATCGATGGATCGGATGCCAATACCTCCATCGTGGTCCGTGGATCCAGCGATGAGCAGAACAATACTCTGAACGTCAGCAACTGCACGCTGGTGGATACCGGGAAGTGGATCCGGGTGGACAATGATACGCTTCGGATCAATATCGGTATGGGCACCAACATCACAGAGCAGTGCCTGAAGAACCGGGAGGATGCTGATGGGGATGGGGAAGACGAGTACCTGGACTATGTGGCGGCAGGACGCGCGGTGTTCACAGGCGGACTGTATCGGAGGCATCATGAAGATCATGTGTGTGACGGCAAGGACTATGAGGCATTGAAGGCGTTCGTGGAGGCGAAGCTGGCGCAGTGATGAAAAGATCCGCTCCCGCAAAAGTGGGAGCGGATGGCAGACGGCTGAAAACGCCCTAAAAAGTTGGGAGATCGCCACGTCGGGCTACGCCCTCCTCGCGATGACATGGTTTTTGATGCGTTGAGATCCGCTCCCGGAAAAGCGGGAGCGGATGGGATATCAGAGGAAGGTGTCACCGGGTTCGCCCTCGTTTTCGCCGCCATTGCCAGTGGGAAGGGTAAAGATCGATGCGCCATCATACCCAGGGGCGTCACTTGTGGCGATGATGTCGGCGAGGGAGAAGGTGATGATGTCCATGTCGGGGTGGATGTAGGTCTCTTTCATGGTGGGTTTTCCTCCTTGATGGTAGAGTGGGATGCTCGTGTCCTTATTTTACCATGGGGTTGGCGAGAAGTCAATAGATATCTTTTGATGAATGGATATTTCGTGCCGATGAGAACTGCGCTTTTTCGTAGGTCTGCGATGATCATGTGGTCGGTTTTGGGATGGTATAGGGTGGATCTATAATTGGGGTCAGGAGGTTTTTGATTTGGAAGTCGTACATGAGTTGACGATGTATTTGGATGATCGGCGGTTGGTGCCTTGTGTGGATGCGGTGCAGGGGGATGCCAATGTGCGGGTGTTGGAGATGACGCTGCTGTCTGGGGGCGTGGCTTGGGATGTGCCCAGTGGGATGGCGGTGTCGGTGGCGTTCCGGAAGAGCGATGGGACTGCCGGGTGGTACGATAAG
>JAFTKE010000074.1 GCA_017456045.1 Oscillospiraceae bacterium | reverse complement strand
CACCGTCGCCGGTGCCCTGCTTGTACTTCCAGTGGGCGGCGATACCATACTCCGCCGTCTCGTGCATCTCCCAGGTGCGGATCTGGACCTCGAAGGGGATGCCCTGGGTGCCGATCACGGTGGTGTGGAGGCTCTGGTACATATTGGGCTTGGGGGTGGAGATATAGTCCTTGAACCGGCCCGGGACCAGGTTGAACAGGTCGTGGATATGGCCCAGGACGTTGTAGCAGTCCGGGATGCTGTCCACCACGCAGCGGAAGGCGTAAACGTCGTACAGCTCGTCCAGGCTCTTGCCCTGGGTGTTCATCTTGCGGTAGATGGAGTAGACATGCTTGATCCGGCCGTAGGTGGTGTTGCGGATGCCCATGGCCGTCAGGCGCATGGTGATCTTCTCCTGGATGGTGTGCATGAAGGCTTCGTCCTGCTCCTTGTGGGCGTTCAGATAGCTCATGATCTTGTCATAGCCCTCGGGGTCCAGGTAGCGCAGAGAGGTGTCCTCCAGCTCCCATTTGATCTTCTGCATACCAAGCCGGTGAGCCAGGGGGGCATAGATGTCCATGGTCTCCCGGCATTTCTTCACTTGCTTGGCGGGGCTCTGGTACTGCATGGTGCGCATATTGTGGAGCCGGTCCGCGATCTTGATCAGCACCACTCGGATGTCCTTGGACATGGCCATGAACATCTTCCGCAGGTTCTCCATCTGGGCCTCCTCCGTGGAGGAGAAGTCGGCACGGGTCAGCTTGGTGACACCTTCCACCAGCTCCGCCACCGTCTCGCCGAACATCCGGGAGATGTCGTCGTGGGAGGCGTCGGTGTCCTCGATGCAGTCGTGGAGGACGGCACCCAGGATCGCGTCGGTGTCCAGGCCCATCTCGGTGACGATCTGGGCCACTGCCAGGGGGTGGATGATGTAGGGGGAACCGTCTTTACGCTTTTGGTCTTTATGCTTATTGCGGGCGTAGTCCACCGCCCGGTCGATCAGCTCCATATCCGCGCCGGGCATCCGGTTCAGGATGGCAGCGCACATGGATCCGTAGTGTTCTGCGAAGGTTTCCATGGTATCAGCTCTCTTTCGCCTGCAGCAGGCGCTGCATGGTCTGGCTTTGGTTCAGGTCCGCTTTGCCGCTGCCGGCGGTGATATGGACCGTGATATGCTTATGCTGCCGCTGCAGCTCCAAAAGGGAGACATCTGAGAAGATGTCCAGGCAGGTCAGGAGCTGGCCCAGGCTCAGGGGCTTTCCGGACCAGCGGACGATCTTTCGGCACAGGCACATGGGGGATTCCGTCAGGGGGGCCGGGTCGGCGGCAAGGTAGCGCCACACCATGCCCAGCGTATTCCGGTCCGGCAGCAGGGAGCCTGCCGCGGAGGCGGTGATGGTGCCGCCGCGCAGGGCCCGGTAGCCCATGGTGTCGAAGGGGCAGTCGGCGGTGCAGCTGGGGCGGATGTCCAGCACGTTCAGCTGGACCGTCCGTTCGCCCCGGTATTCATTGACTTGGGGCACGAAGGCCACGTCCACCAGGTCCCCAGGCTGCACCGAGGCGGAGGTGGGGTCGGCGGAGAAGTAGATGGCGTTCAGACCATGGCGGCCATGGCGCAGACGAAGACGCATATGCCGCCCGCCACCGACCATGGTGATCCGCTCGATCGTCAGGCGCTCCATCATCAGCACCGGCTTGGGGCAGCCGTTGCCGCAGGGCTCCAGGACGGACAGGGAATCGATCAGCGGCACCGTCAGCAGATCCGGCGTGATGGCGCAGTCCACGTCCAGCACGGTGCGGCTCTCGGTGTGGGAATAGAAATCTCCGGCGATCTGGCAGATCTGGGAGCGGAATTCGTCGATCTTGTTCCGGGCGATGGTGAAGCCCGCTGCCAGCTCGTGGCCACCAAAGCTCTCCAGAAGGGGGGATAGTGCAGACAGGGAGGCGAACAGGTTGAAGCCGCCGTAGCTGCGGGAGCTGGCTTTGCCGTGGTCCCCGTCCATGCAGATCAGGAAGGTGGGGCAATTATACTCCTCGGCGATGCGGCTGGCTACGATGCCCACCACGCCCTGGTGCCAGGTCTCGCCTGCCAGGACGATCGCCTCCGGGGAATGGGTCTTGGGGAGCATCTGCACCGCTTCGGCGTAGATGTCGGATTCCACAGCCTGGCGCTGGCGGTTCAGGTCGCACAGAGCCTTGGCAAGATAGGTGGCCCGCTCCGCGTCCTTGGTCAAGAACAGCTCGGTGGCCAGCTCGATCCTGCCCATGCGGCCAGCGGCATTGATCCGGGGGGCCAGCATGAAGCCGATGGAGGTGGCGTTCAGGTTCTCTGGAACGCAGTTGCTCTCCTTCATCAAAGCGGCGATGCCGGGGCGGCGGGTAGCACGCAGGGACTTGAGTCCCCGGGACACGAAGACCCGGTTCTCTCCCCGCAGGGGCATCACGTCGGCTACGGTGCCCAGGCACACCATGTCGGCATAATCTTCCAGTACCTCTTCCTGGCTGCCGCACAGAGCGGCGGCCAGCTTGAAGGCCACGCCCACGCCGGACAGGTCCGTGTGGGGGTAGCCGCCGTCGGGACGGTGGGGGTCCACCACAGCGATGGCATCGGGCAGCGTCTCTTTACATTCATGGTGGTCGGTGATCACCAGGTCGATCCCCAGCTCCTTGCAAAGCTTCGCCTCGGCGATGGCGGTGATGCCGCAGTCCACGGTGACGATCAGCTTCACGCCCTCGCTGTGCAGCTGGCGGATCGCCATGGGGTTCAGGCCGTAGCCCTCTTCCATGCGGCCGGGGATGTAGGACACCACGTCGGAGCCGTGGCGCCGGAGGAAATCTGACAATAGGCATGTGGCGGTGATGCCGTCCACGTCGTAGTCGCCAAAGACGGCGATCTTCTCCCCACGGGACATGGCAAGGCCCACCCGTCCGGCGGCCAGGTCCATATCCGTCATCAGGAAGGGGGCCGGCATAGGGCCGTCACAGCTGACATAGGTTTTTGCGTCCCGGGCATCACGCATGCCCCGGGCGGAGAGGATCATGGCGGTGAGGGGACTGTAGCCGCCGCTCACCAAGGCGTTGACCGATCGCATCTCCGGTGTCGTTACGTTCCATACTCCATACTTCAAAGCGATACACATCCAATTATATCATTTTCTCATTATTATAACAAAAAGCGAAGGTTTGCACAATAGGCAGTTTCGAAAATGTGGGAGGTGTCGGCTGGAAAATGTCTGCTGTGTGGGATCGGGCGTCCCTTCCCTCTGCCTTACGGTCGACATCATGTGGGGCGAAAAAAGTGCTTGACAAATGGGGCGGGGCGTGGTAGAATGCTCGGGTAATGAAGAAGGCTGAACATCCGCCTCACCGTAAGCTTCGCGAAACGGTCGATATTCCACATCCTTCCATAGGGGATAGTTGCGAGTATGCGGATGCTTTGGCATCCGCTTTTTGTTGTTATGGAGGTGCTTACCATCGCTAAGTTTGATCATCAGCTCAATGAGGAGATCCGGGACAAGGAGATCCGTCTCATCGGCGCCGACGGCGCGCAGCTGGGCATCGTGTCCGCTGCCCAGGCCAACGCTATGGCCGAGGAGCAGGGCCTGGACCTGGTGAAGATCTCTCCCAATGCCACTCCCCCTGTGTGCAAGATCATGGACTATTCCAAGTTCTGCTTCGATCAGAAGAAGCGGGAGAAGGAAGCCAAGAAGAACCAGCGGGTGGTGGAGATCAAGGAGATCCGCATGAGCCCCAGCATCGACACCAACGACT
>JAFTKE010000073.1 GCA_017456045.1 Oscillospiraceae bacterium | reverse complement strand
CATTGGTGAAGTTGCCGTCGGAGCCGAAGGGGAAGGTCCGCAGCAGGAAGAACCGCAGCGCGTCCACACCGAACCGCTCGGACAGGATGTAGGGATCCACCACATTGCCCCGGGACTTGGACATCTTCTCGCCGTTGAAGTTCAGCCAGCCGTGGCCATAGACCTTCTTGGGCAGGGGCAGATCCAGGCTCATGAGCATGGCGGGCCAGATGATGGAGTGGAAGCGGACGATCTCCTTGCCCACGAAGTGGACATCGGCAGGCCAGAAAGCCTCCAGATCGTCATACTTATCGTTCTCGAAGCCCAGAGCGGTCATGTAGTTGAACAGAGCATCGATCCAAACGTAAACAACGTGACCGGGATCAAAGTCAACGGGAACACCCCAGGTGAAGCTGGTACGGGAGACGCACAGATCCTCCAGACCGGGCTTGATGAAGTTGTTCACCATCTCGTTGACACGGCTGCGGGGCTCCAGGAAATCGGTGTTCTCCAGCAGATCCTGGATCCGATCGGCGTACTTGCTGAGGCGGAAGAAGTAAGCCTCCTCCTCCGCGTCCTGCACCTCACGGCCACAGTCGGGGCACTTGCCGTCCACCAGCTGGCTCTCGGTCCAGAAGGACTCACAGGGCTTGCAGTACTTTCCGGTGTACTTGCCCTTGTAGATATCGCCATTGTCGTACATCTTCTTGAAGATCTTCTGGATGGCGGCAACGTGGTAGTCGTCGGTGGTACGGATGAACCGGTCGTAGCTGATATCCATCAGCTTCCACAGATCCAGCACGCCCTTCTGGCCCAGCACGATGTTGTCCACGAACTGCTGAGGGGTGACCCCGGCCTCCTTGGCCTTGTCCTCGATCTTCTGCCCATGCTCATCGGTGCCGGTGAGGAACTTCACATCGTAGCCCTGGAGCCGCTTGTAGCGGGCCATGGTGTCGGTGGCCACGGTGCAGTAGGCGTGGCCGATGTGCAGGTTGGCAGAGGGATAATAGATAGGGGTCGTGATATAATACTTTCCTTTACACTTATCGCACATAAACGATCCTCCTCGTGTTATTTCTTTCTGATATCCAGATGGTACTCCACAACACCGCCGGAGCTTTGCTCGATGTCGATCCCGTAGGTCAGATCCACGGTGCCGCCCTCGAGGCTGATGTCATATCCCATCTTGGTGGCGCAGACGGTGATCATCAGCGCGCCGAATTCCATTTGGTAAAGAGACTCATGGAGCACCCCCAGCTGGAACACCATCTGGCTGTTCAGCCGGCCGGTGCGGGTCAGGGTCAACTTCCCCTCCTCCACCAGGAAAGTGGTGGTGACCCCCTCCAGTCCGGTCAGGGCGCTCTCTTCATAGCAGATCTCCCAGCCGGTGTCCACTTTTTGCAGGGACCCTTCCGTCACCAGCTCGATGACCTCGGGATCAACGCCTTCATAATACTGGGTGCCCCGGATGGTGAGCATGACGTTTGGTTCCATCACGCCTCCATCGCCAGCCGCAGCAGCTCATCGATCAGCTGGCCATAGCCGATCCCGCTGGCCTCGAACAGCTTGGGGTACATAGAGATCGAGGTGAACCCGGGCAGGGTGTTGATCTCGTTGAAGATCACCTGCTCATCCTCGAAGGTCACGAAAAAGTCCACCCGGCTCAGGCCCTGACAGCCGATGGCGGAGTAGATCTTCACCGCCGCCTCCCGGACCCGCTCCTGGGCATCCTCGGAGATCCTGGCAGGGATGTAAGCCGTGGAGGTATCGGTGATATACTTGGCATCGTAGTCATAGAAGTCGGCACCGGCATCGATCTCGCCGCAGATGGAGGCCATGGGGCTGTCGTTGCCCATGACGGCCACTTCCACTTCCCGGCCCCGGATGAACTCCTCCACCAGCACCTTGTCGTCATACACCGCCGCTGCCTTCAGCGCATCCGCCAGTGCCGCCCGGTCCGCCGCCTTGGAAACGCCCACCGAGGAGCCTGTCCCAGAGGGCTTGACGAACATGGGATAGGCGAACCGCCCCTCCAGAGCATCCAGCGTCGCCTCCAAACGGCCCTCCAGATCGGCCCTGCGGACCAAATGCCAGGCAGCCTGCCGGACGCCGGCCTTGTCCGCCACCAGCTTGGTCAGGGTCTTGTCCATGGACACAGCCGAGGCCGACACATGGGGGCCCACATAGGGGATCCCCGCCAGCTGCAACAGGCCCTGCATGGCACCGTCCTCACCGTTCTCGCCGTGGAGGACCGGGAACACTACATCGATATCCTGACGGGACACCGCCCCGGCATCGAAGCACAGCAGCCCCTGCCCACGGATCGGAGAGATCATGGCCCACCGGTTGGCAGGCTCCGCCTCCCAGGCACCGCCAGGGAGCTTGGAATAGTCGTTGCTGCCGTACAGCATCCAGCGGCCATCCTTGGTGATGCCCACCGGCCAGATATCATATTTTTCCGGGTCCATATTGTTCAGCACCGATTCCGCCGACCGCAGCGACACATCATGCTCCGGGCTCATGCCGCCGAACAGGACACACACGTTCAGTTTCTTCACTTCAGATCGCCTCGATTTTGAAAAATTCACATTTTCCCTCTGGAAATCTCCCTGGATAGTGGTATAATGATCACACGAAAAGGAAGGAGGGATCACGATGCAGATCGAACTGACCACGAAGGAATTCCGCAGACTGCTCGACCTGGTATATATGGGGAACTGGATCCTCAATTCCACCCGTGGCGAGGACCGGTTCCGGGATTACGATGATATAGAAAGCAAGCTCTTCGCCCTGTGCCGGGATCACAAGATGGATGCCCTGGTGGAGGACTGGAACGGCACCGCCGTCCCCTCCAAGGCTTACACCGACGGTGGCATCCATGAAGCGATCGCCCTGTATGAGGACACGGTGTTCTACGAGATCCTGGCCGAAGAACTCTCCCGCCGGGACATGGACTACCCCGAGATCACCGACGAGAACTACGGCGAGATCATGGAGCGCATGGGCCGCTACATGGACGAATTCCAACTTTCCGGCGTCGACAAACTAATTCTGGAAGATCAGGGACGGCTCTAAAGCCGTCCTTTTTTCGGCTCCCCTCTCAGGGGAGCTGTCGGCGAAGCCGACTGAGGGGTGCCGCGCAGCGGCTTGCCCTCCCCTTTGGGGAGGGTGCCCCCGAAGGGGGGCAGGAGAGGGCCGCGCAGCGCCATGGCTCCCCTCTCAGGGGAGCTG
>JAFTKE010000072.1 GCA_017456045.1 Oscillospiraceae bacterium | reverse complement strand
CCCCGGAAGAAGCTGACCCAGGAGGAGATCCGGGCCGAGGTGATCGCTTTGCAGGATATGGGCCACAAGCGTCTGGCACTGGAGGCCGGTGAGGATCCGGCGAACAATCCACTGGAGTACATCCTGGAGTCGATCCAGACCATCTATTCCATCAAGCATAAGAACGGTGCGATCCGCCGGGTGAACGTGAACATCGCCGCCACCACGGTGGAGAACTACCGGAAGCTGAAGGAGGCGGGGATCGGGACCTACATCCTGTTCCAGGAGACCTATCACAAGGAAAGCTACGAGCATCTGCATCCCACAGGGCCCAAGAGCAACTATGCTTACCACACGGAAGCTCATGACCGGGCCATGCAGGGCGGGATCGACGATGTGGGTCTGGGGGTCCTGTTCGGACTGGAGCTGTATCGGTATGAATTCGCGGGGCTGCTGATGCACGCGGAGCATCTGGAGGCGGCATTTGGCGTTGGGCCTCATACCATCAGCGTGCCCAGAGTTTGCCCGGCGGACGATATCGATCCGGGCCAGTTCGACAACGGGATCTCTGATCAGGTGTTCGAGAAGATCGTGGCCTGCATCCGGGTGGCGGTGCCTTATACCGGCATGATCATCTCCACCCGGGAGAGCCCCAAGGTCCGGGAGCGGGTCTTGCATCTGGGCATCTCCCAGATCTCCGGCGGCAGCCGCACCAGCGTGGGCGGTTATACCGAAGAGGAGCCCAAGGAGGAAAGCACGGCCCAGTTCGACCTCAGCGATCATCGGACGTTGGATGAGGTGGTGAAGTGGCTCATGGAGATGGGCTACATCCCTTCCTTCTGCACGGCTTGCTATCGGGAGGGACGGACCGGGGACCGGTTCATGTCCCTGTGTAAGTCCGGGCAGATCAACAACTGCTGCCTGCCAAACGCGCTGATGACGTTGAAGGAATACTTGATGGATTATGCTGCCCCAGAGACCAAAACGGTGGGAGAGGCGCTGATCCAAAGCCAGCTTTCGGATATCCCCAGGGAGAAGACCAGGCAGATCGTGATCGAGCGTTTGGAGCGGATCGCCGCTGGGGAGCGGGATTTTAGATTTTGAGCGTTGGACGCTGCCTGGACGAGAGGGGACGGGTCCTCAGGACGACAGTTGTAGCGTGATGATGGGAGCTAGAGTATGAGCAAAATGGATCAAACTCCTTCGGGGGAACGAGTGCATATCGCCTTTTTTGGGCGGCGGAATGCCGGGAAATCCAGCTTGGTCAATGCATTCACAGGGCAGGAGCTGGCGGTGGTGTCTGATGTGAAGGGGACCACTACGGATCCGGTGTATAAGGCTATGGAGCTGCTGCCCATGGGGCCGGTGATGATCGTGGATACCCCGGGCATCGATGATGAAGGTGCTTTGGGTGAAAAGCGAGTCAGACGGACCCGGCAGGTACTCAACATGGCGGATCTGGCCATCGTGGTGTGCGATGCCACGCTCCCGATGGGACGAGCGGAAGAGGAACTTCTGGAGCTGTTACGGCAGAGGCAGATCCCTCATCTATTGGTGCGGAACAAAGCGGATCTGCTGTTGCGTATCCCGGATGGGGATGGTGCGGTGTATACCAGCGCATCGACGGGACTGGGGATCCAGGAGCTGAAGGATAAGGTGGCTTCCATGACGCTGGTGGAGGATCCGCAGCGGCCGCTGGTGTCGGATCTGCTTTCTCCTGGCGATGTGGTGGTGCTGGTGGTACCGATCGACAAGGCGGCACCGAAGGGACGGCTGATCCTTCCCCAGCAGCAGACCATCCGGGATATCCTGGATGCTGGGGCTTCTGCGCTGGTGTGCCGGGATTCAGAGCTGACGGAAACTTTGGAAAAGCTGGTGGAGCCGCCACGCCTGGTGATCACAGACTCTCAGGTCTTTGACAAGGTCAGTGCGGTGGTGCCTGAGACGGTCCCTTTGACCTCCTTCTCGATCTTGATGGCGCGGCATAAAGGTGATCTGGAGGTGACGGTGGAAGGAGCCAGAGCGCTGGCGAAGCTGCGCAGTGGGGACAAGGTACTGATCTCGGAGGGCTGCACCCATCATCGTCAGTGTGGGGACATCGGCACCCAAAAGCTGCCTCAGTGGATCCGGCGCTACACAGGTGTGGAGCCGGAGTTCTGCTTCACGTCAGGACGGGATTTTCCGGAGGATCTGAGTGGGATATCGCTGGTGATACACTGCGGCGGCTGTATGCTGACTCGGCGGCAGATGCGGTATCGACATAGGATCTGTGCCGATCAGGGGGTCCCGATCACCAATTATGGGATCGTGATCTCCCATATCCATGGCATCCTGGAACGGGCGGTCCGTCCCTTTCCCGAAATATAAAGAAGACTCCCGGAGCGTTTGCTCCGGGAGTTCGATTTAGGAGGCTTTATCAGCCGATCCGTCTTTGAGGTATTTGCCTTTGTTTTTTTCGATATAGTATGGGACCAGGATGGTAGCCAGGAAGATCGCCAGACATACCAGAGAGATCGCCAGACCGGTGGTGAATGCGTGGTTCTCATAACGGAAGGTGACGGTGTGGGTGCCTTCAGTCATTGGGAGGGCGATCATACAATCCCCCACCAGGACAGGCTCCACTTCCTTTCCATCCACCTGGGCGACCCAGTTGCCGTCGTAGGGGATGGAGGTATACATGAGACCGTCTCTGTTGCAGTCGATGGTACCTTCGATCTTGGTGTTGGAGAAGTGGGTCAGATCCAGAGTGGACGCATTGAGGATGTCATAGCCCTGACGGAACACGGAATCATCCAACTGCGCAGCCCGGATCAGGACGACACCACGTTCGGTATTGCTCTTACAGGTGATGTCCACATAGATCTTATCGCCGGCTTCCACCTCGCAGACGGCGATCATCTGAGGCAGGCTCACGCTTTCGCTGAACAGCTGCTCGTTGTTCTTATACACCGCATAGTTGTTGCGCTTGGTCATGTTCAGGTCCAGGCACAGGAAGCCGGAGCGTTCCATGGTGTAGGTGTAACGCAGCGTGGCGGCGTTGCTGCCGGTGGCGTAGATGGTGTATCCCGTGGCGTTGTTGGCCTTGGGAAGCTCCAGGCTCTTGGAACCGGTGATCGACAGGCAGCTGCTGCGGACCATGTTCCACACAGGCTTATCAAGGCCGGTGGCCTGCTGGAACAGGTAGTTCTGCTTCAGGAAGTTGTTGCTGCCGGCGTATTCTTCCATCTGCTCCAGGGAGCAATCCTCCAGGGTGGGGTCGGCCAGGAAGCCCAGGGGGAGGTAGGCGTTGTTCTCCAGAAGGAACACAGGACCGTAGCCGTGGATCAGATCGAAATAAGAGTTGTCTTCTACGTCGGCATCCCGCTCAAGCATGTATTTCAGATTCAGGAACAGGTTGGCCACAGGGGAGGATTCCTCGAACGCATAGCGATTGTAGGTGTTCTTGGCACCGTAGCCCAGGGCTTGCATGAACTGCGTGACACGGACGTTGGCAGAGCTGCTGAAGGTGGAGATGCCGTTGTAGCCGTTCAAAGCACCGTCATTCAGGGTCTGGGTGTGGGTCGTCTCTGTGCGGAAGAAATCGTCCTCGTCCTCCCGCTCGTACATATAATCCACCAGCGAGTCGGCATATTTCGTGCCCTTGGGATAGTCCTTCACTGTGGTGTATTTGAAGCGGACCCCGAAGCCTACCAGGTTCAAGATCAGTTCCGCGCCCATTATCAGCAGGAAGATCAAAGATAGTGCCTGCTTGTGGAAGATCTCATAGCGGGGCAGGAGCTGATCTGTGGTGACACCGGCTTTCAACTCCTTGCGATAGACCACTTTCATGATCCATTGGGCAAGAGCATTGACCCGGGGCTGGGGCGGAGCGATCTCAACGGTGAGTTCGTCTTCCGGGATCGCTTCAGGCTCCTGCTTGGGCTTGACTCGAAGGAAGTAGGACAGGAGCAGGATCGCCAGGTACAGCGTGATGAGGCTCAGATTGAACACCAGGAAGAAGGGTTCCAGAAGGTCGTTGCTGCACAGGATGATGCCGATCGCCAGGAAGCTGGCGGTGATCATCTGCCAGGGCTTGAAGCTGTGACGCAGGAGCCAGGCGCGGTAGGCCATGTACAGCAGGACGAAGCTGAACAGGAAGCTGAAGCGATATGGGATCTGGTTGGTGAAGTGGAAGCCGTGCCAGATATAGTCCAGCTGGCGCAGCAGGAAGCTGAGCATGATGAACACCAGCATCCCGACGGAGCAGATCTTATCCCGGATGCGGACATCCTTTGCGGTGAGGAAAAGGAAGCCCAGGACGATGCTGAAAACGCCGCAATAGATATTGGGCAGGCCTTCCATGAAGGTCAGGGAGGAGGCGCCGCCCATGTTGCCGGCGACCTGACGCATCCCGTCCAGGATAGGGGGGAAGGATGCGAACAGTGCCTCGAACCAAAGACCGGTAACAGAAACGAAGGATGCGCCGCTGTCGCCGGCGGCTTTGAAGGCGTCCCACGCCTCTTTGGCGGCAGCATACGCCTCAGCCTCTACGATGTTCAGCTGGAAGGTCTCCGGGAAGTTGTTCACAGAGGACTGAGTGTTCTGCAGAGCGGCCAGAGCCGGAAGCTCCAAGATCGCGGTCATGCCGATCGCCAGGATCGAGAATAGGGCGATCCTGCTCAGGTCCAGAACGAAGCGCTTGACGGTAGTGGCCCGACAGATCTGATAGCAGATGAATACCAGCAGGACGAAAATGCAGATGAAAAAGCCGATATAGTAGTTGATCAGCACGCTGAGGCAAAGGGAGACGGTATACAGGACCGTTTTCTTATCCTTCAGCAGCTGCAAAGTCCCCAGCGCCACCAGGGGGAGCAGGGCGAAGGAATCCAGCCACATGATGTTCCACTGATAGCCCAATGCCCAAGCACATAGAGCATAGGCTCCACCGAAGAGGGCGATGGAATGATCGTTCTTTTGGAAAGCATGCTTCAAGAAGATGGCGAAAAACAGTCCCGCAAGTCCCAGCTTGATGGGGGAGAGCAGCGAGAAGTACTCCAGCAGCAGCTCCTCGGGGACCAGGACGCTCAGCAGGTTCAGCGGGGATCCCAGGTAGTAGGAGATCAGGCCCAGGTAGTCCATACCCATGCCCACGTTCCAGCTGTACAGCAGAGAGTCGCCGCTGAGCAGTGCCTTGCGGAAGGAGACGAAGAAGGGGTAATACTGATGGTATTCATCGGAATAAAGCAGTGCCTTCTCAGTGCTGAAGGGAGAATACCCACCCACCAGCAGTACGCCCAACATCCCAACGAAAGGGATGAGGAATGCGAGAAGCAAGGGATCTAATTGGAAAGAACTTTTTTTAGGCTTTGGTTTGAGTTTCATGACGAGCCCCCTTAATGGATGTCATATCAGTATATCATGCTTTGTTTAGAAGGTCAAATAGATATAAACAAAAAAATCGGATGCAAGGGGTTCCTTGCATCCGATGATGGATCAGATATCGTCATCAGGGTCCAGATCGTCGAAGTCATCGGGATCGATGGTGGCGACCTCGTTGACACGGACACGGCGCTTGATCTTCTGCTTTTCCACCTGCTGGTGGATCAGCTCCTTGACACCCAGGGGATCTTTGATGTTTTTCAGGATCAGCGTGGGCTGGGTGGTATCGGAGGACATGATGGTCACGGTGCCAACACCGAAGATCCGCTGCCAGAGCGTACGCTTGGTGTTGATATCCCGGACGCGGTACAGCAGCAGCTCATCATCCCTCAGGCTCAGAAGACCAACAGAAAGGAACAGACGATCCTCGCTGAGCGCATAGCGGGTGAAGCTCAGGGGCATTCCCAAATAACGCTTGCGGTCGGACCATAAGTAGTTCATGTTCTTGGATGCCATATGCAGACCCTCCTTTTCGTTTCTTCCATTGTACTTCTTGGAAAACCAGTTGTCAAGTACAGATGGAAGGCTTTAGATGACGGTGAACTCCACGGTGGACACATACATCTCATCCATGTATAGGTCCAGGTAGTATGTGCCGGGGACAGTGGGCATCTGGGGGATCTGGGCGGCACATTTTCGGTCATGCCACATCTCGTCCCAGGTACGCTGGCTGCTTTCCGCACTGACCAGCGTGTTGCCAGAGTCACGGATCACGAAGGTGGTGGTGATGATCTCATCGGTGACCTTGTAGGCCTTGGCCAGCCGGATCAGGATCGCGGCGGAGGAACCCACCGGATGCTCATAAAGGGGGACGGAGGCATCCAGGTCGTTGGCGGTCCACAGCTCATCGGTGGGCGTGGCGTACAGGATCACGCTCATGTCGGCTGCTGAGACGAAATGCCCCTCGTAGGAAGCAGTCTCCACAGGACCGTAGATGGCAGAGGTACCGAAGAAGGTGATATCATCCACCGGGCGGACGTCGAAGGTATAGCTGCATCCCGGATGCAGCGCGATGGTCGCTGTGTTGGTCGCACACATCACGGCGATCGGGTCAGACGCGTCGATGGAGTAGCCGAGGATCCAGCCGTTGGCAGGGGCCTGCCCCGTGAACGTCCAGCTCAGATCCAGTGACCAGGGTGAGGTCTGCTCTGTGGTGTAGCCCGTGATGTTGATGGGATCGGCGGTGATGGTGATCTCCTCGCTACGGGCCATGCCTTCGGCGGTGATGATCACGGTATAGCCGGTGCTGTGGTCCAGACCATCGAAGGTGACACGGTTTTCAGTGGTGGTGATATCCTGGTCGTAACCGGCGTCATTGAAGCAGCGCACCAGCCAGCGCTCGGCCTTCGTACCTTCAGTGGCATCCCAGACCAGAGTCATGGAGCCATCACCGCAGGACTCGACGGTGATGTTCTCAGCACGGACCACCTTCTGAGGTGTGACCTGGATCTGGTCGGTACCGGTGATATACAGATCGGTGGAGGGCCGCAGCCGGAAGGTATACGTTTCGCCTACGGTCAGGCCGCCGATCGTGACGTGGGTACCTGTGAAGCTGGTGGTCTTGGGAGCGATGCCCTCTGCAGAGTATTCTACGATCCAACTGTCGCTGCCGGGACCATTGACCGTGAAGCTGAGGATCACGGTGCCATCGTCTGCGCCGGTGGAGGCATGGAAGTTCAGGATCTCGGTCTGGGTAGCGGTGGTGTAGCTGCCGGTGGTCTGGCCCTGGAGGCCGTGGGCCCCGGCTACTTCCAAATGGATCTGATAACGGGTGTTGGGGGTCAGGGCAGTGAATACCGCGGTGCCGTTGGTAACGGGAGAGCGGAAGGTGTTGCCGTAGGTATCGGTGCAGACCACGGTGAGCAGGTCCTCGTCGATATCCGAGTCGATGGAGACGGTGATCTGATCCTTGTCCCCATCGATCGTCAGGGAATCGATGGTCTGCAGGTAGATGTTTTGATAATAGTAGTAGGCACCAAAGGCTATGAGAGCCAAGATCACCAGGGTGATGCCCAGGGCGATCAGGCCGCCTTTTTTCCGCTTTTTGGGCGGGGGCGGGGGAGCGTCCTCTGGATCGGGGTCCTGGGGCGGAGGCGTCTGTTGGTCAGCCTCCTCTTCGGCACCTTCCGGTACTGGCTCGCTGGAGCCATCGTCCTGGGGGTCAGGGGATTCCTCCTGGGATCCCTGATCGGGGGCGGGCATCTCCTCCTCCGGTGCTTCGGGGGTGGGATCAGGCTCTGGGACGATGGGGGGCGGGATCGGCACGTCGATAGGGTCTGGTGCGACCACAGGCTCCGGCAGCTGTACCAGCAGCAACTCATCGGCTTGGGCCAGCATCTGTGCCACCTCGGTGGTCAGACCATCCTCGGTACGATCGTCTCTGGGATCTTCCTGGAGAGGGGATCCTTCGCTCTCGGAAGTGGAAGCGTCCTGTGCGGGGACAGTCTCTTCTTCCGACGGGGCGGAGGGGTCATCGTCCTCCGTTTCATCCTGGTCGGTATCGTCTGTGGGGGCATCCTCTTGGGCCAGGTCATCAGCGCAGATGTCTTCTTTGATAGTATCATCTGTCAGAGAGACATCTTGAGTGTCAGGCTCTCCATCTTCAGCCGGGAGGGACGTTTCGTCGGTCTCCGCATCCTCTTCGATGGGGGCGTCTTCTGCGTCAGAGACGGTCTCAGGATCGGAGGGGGGCGTATCTTCGGTGGGATCATCGTCGGCCGGCTCTTCGAGGGCGGGGGGATCCTCGTCAGGGATCATGGCCAGCAGCTCGGCCAGCTCCTG